>JBQCGE010000173.1:0-4114 GCA_051955955.1 Verrucomicrobiota bacterium | reverse complement strand
AAATCCCAGTTTTGACCTGTGGCGGCATGCGCTACCAATTCAAGTGGCAGGATGTGCCTCCCGACCAAATCCCGCCTGACAACCAGGCCAACCTGGAAGCCACCATTCGCCGCGCCATCGAGCTCGGAATCAACCACATCGAGACCGCGCGAGGCTATGGCACCTCGGAAATGCAGTTGGGGCGAATTCTTCCGACTTTCTCTCGAGAGAAATTGATTGTTCAGACGAAGGTCGCTCCCATGGCGAGCGCCAAAGATTTTCTGAAGACGTTCGAACGATCCATGGAGTACTTGAAATTGGACTATGTCGATTTGCTCTCGTTGCATGGGATCAACAATCGCGAGTTGCTCGATTATTCGCTCGGCGGATGTCTGGAGGCCGCACGGCGATTGCAGAAGGAAGGGCGATGCCGCCATGTCGGGTTCTCGACTCACGCAACGACTGACATCATTCTGGAGACGATTAATAGCGGCGGTTTCGATTACGTGAATTTGCATTGGTATTTCGTCAATGACCTGAACTGGTCCGCTGTGGAAGCCGCCAATGCCCGGGACATGGGTGTATTTATCATCAGCCCAAATGACAAAGGAGGTAAGCTTTATTCGCCCCCGGAAAAGCTGACGCAACTTTGCGAGCCGCTCAGCCCGATGATCTTTAACGACCTGTATTGCCTCGCGCGACCTCAGGTTCATACACTGAGCATTGGAGCGGCTCGACCGGGCGATTTTGATGAGCATGTGAAAGCGCTCGAAAGTTATGACCAGGCCCGTGAACTGGCCGGGCCGGTGGAACGAAAATTGCGCGCCGAAATGGAGCGCGTGCTCGGGGGGGACTGGTGCGCCAATTGGTTCAAGGGCCTTCCTGAGTACGTCGATGTCCCTGGCCAGGTGAACATTCTCGAGATCCTGCGGCTCTGGACTTACGCGAAGTCCCTCGACCTGGTTGATTGGGCGAAGATGCGCTATAACCTGCTGGGTCAGGCAGAGCATTGGTTCCCGGGTGAAAACGCCGAAAAAATCGATTCGCTCGACCTAACGCCGGTTCTCGAAAAAAGCCGATTTGCGAAGGAAATCCCAGCAATTTTGAAAGAGGCGCACGCGATGCTGTTCGAAGCTCCGGCGAAGCGATTGAGCCAATCGTAATTCGATGGCTGATCCAAATCCGTTGAACCTGCTTGATTCAGCTCCTGGGTGCTTCCGTCGGCTGTTTGGCCGATTGGCGTTCACCATGCCAAACCAGTTGCAGAAAGAGATTGGCCCCGAGAATCAAGGTTCCACCTGCGATCAATTCCCAGGTGAGATGTTCGTTCGGATATTGAATATGAGACCAGGTGGAAATCATCGTTGGCAGAAACAGCGACAGGATGCTGGCGATTACCGGTTCGGCGCCGTAGATGATTGAAGCTTCAGTTGCTGGGACGTGCGGTTGCCATTTGTTCATCACAACAAACGCACCAAGAGTACAGAACAGGATCAAAGCCGCGCTCAGCACCAGCACACCAGGATTACTGTAACAAAGCAGCGGGTCTGTCATCCGCCGCGATGTGAGAAGCACGATTGGGGCGGAGAGGATCGCCATGGTAAAAAACATCACGATTGAAAAGTGGTTCGCATCGGTCCCGACCCACTTTGGACGTTCAAGCCAGAGGATTTGGCCCGCAAAGAAAACTGCGGCAATAAGCGTTTCGAACTCGCCCCGACCGAACCGGAACGATTCAAAATCGAATTTTGACAGAATCCCCACGCCGGCCATCACCATCAAGATGGCTACAACCAGGTGCCAGCGGGGTGCCTGACGGTCTCGGAACGCCACGAAAATTGGGACCATGACGCAGAAGCTTTGGGTTAAAAAAGCGGATGTGGAAGCGCTGGTGTAGGAAAGCCCATCCATCTGAAAAAGAATTCCCCCCGCCGCGAAAAACCCGAGTCCCAGCCCAAGTTTTAACTCCAGCCGGCTCAGTCGCGGCAAAGTTTTCCAACAATAAAGCGAAAGGAGAACTGCCGCCGCGAAAAATCGGACGAATCCGGTCAAGCCTGCGTGGAACCAGCTATTGATCCCAGGAAGCAATCCTTCCTGAATCATCCCAATGCTCTTTACCACCGGGAAACTCAACCCCCACAACACCGTTGTGGCCGCGAGCATTTTTACTGCGTGCAAATGAGTCTTTTTTCCCGTTCCGGACACCCGCTTCGAATACTCCATCCACGCACCTCATGCAAAAAGAGAAAATCGAGAATGTGCGAAGCCACAAAAAAGCGCCTCCGAAGAGGCGCTTTGCGAGAATATCGGTTTTTAAGATTGAACGATCAGTATTCGTTCAAAGGCTGACCGTTAGCCCTGACGCTCGTTTTTTGACGAAGCCAGGAGAGATCTCTGTCTTTTGGCCATGTTTGGCGTGTAATTTGAGGATTGCCTGGACGGTACGTAGTCTTGATCGTAGCCATTTTGCCCACCCAACGGTGGATTTCCGCATGCCCGTCAGCAAAGGAATAACCGCAAGCACGGTTGTGGTAAGTGGAAGGAAAATCCACAATGCTCGCCGAATCCATGATTACCGCCATAGCAGCATCGTTGATACTGTCTGGATTTTCATCACCAAAGACCCATATATCGACCGGAGCTGGCATATCACTTTCCTTAGCAAAAACCTTGTAAGTAGGCGCTGGAAGCCACTGGCCTAAACCAACAGTAGGGCTGCCTTTTCCGTTGTCGATGAAGTTAATCGTGGTGCCTACAGCCTGGCTCATCGAAATACTGCGAACGCGAGGCAGACCTGAGTTGCCGCGGGTTTTGCTTTGATCCGCAGGGCATTTGTAGATGTGATAATCTTGGGAGTATTTGGCTAAACGTGCGACTTTCGGATCGGTTAAGTTGAGAATGTTGGTATTATCCCTCGATCCGTTATAATCCAACGAACCTTTAACCCAGCCGCCGTTGGCATTGTCTTCATTAGGAACGAAGTACCCCTCATGATCATCGGCGAAAAGCTTCCAGGCGAGGAGCAACTGCTTTTCATTGTTCATGCACAAGATACCTTGAGCTTTCGATTTGGCTTTCGCGAGGGCGGGTAAAAGCATTCCGGCAAGGATTGCGATAATCGCGATCACAACCAGAAGCTCAATCAAAGTGAACCCACTCAATTTTTTGGGTCGAAGGAACTGAATTTTCATGTGTTTTGGGTGGTCTATAGTTATTTGTTCTTCAGCTGTATGTCAAACAATACAAAGCATACACAGGGGCGCAAGTGTGCGTCTGGCGGCACAGTTTTTACAACTTTTCCGGCTCTTTTCCCCCCAAGTGCTTCGTGATGAACTGGTTCTTGATAGGTGTTAAAAGTGCTTGAGGCAAAAGTTCTTAACTGTTGTGGCGCAATGATCGGAATGGGCTTTATTGCAGAGCAGCGAGACGTGGGATGCTTCTGTGAAAGTCAGGTGCGTTGAGGAGGTCGAGAGAGAAGCGACTTCGCTTTGGAGATTGCTCCAGCCTGGCAGTGCATTTTTTTGGGCGGAAATGATGAGAAGGGGAAGAGCGCCAAAAGTCTGGCCAGCCAGCAATTTTTCGGAATCATTCCAGGCGCGGGCTTCGAAGGCGGACGTTCGGAGGTGGCCGGGATTGCGGAGGAAATGGCGGGCGATCTTGAATTGATCAGTTGGAAGTCCGTGGATTTGGTGGAGCAGCGGGAGTTCGAATCCGGGAATACTTTTGCGAGCGAGGAACTGGGCGGCTTCAAGCCAAAAGAAGTAACGCTTCATTCGGCGGGCCATTTCGCGGTTATCCGCAAGTTGTTTCGGATGAGATGGATCGAGCCAAATCACGCCACAGACCTGTTCCGGGAATAATTTGAAGAAAGCGCGATTGACCAAAGCGCCCATTGAGTGGCCGAGCAGAAAGATTGGGCCGGTTACGTTAAGAGCGCGTAGAAACAGGTGTGCTTCCCTCGCCAAAGTTTGAATGTTGCGCGGCGGCGGCCGTTGAGCGGTCCAACCCAGGCCAGCCCGGTCGTAAATAATTACATTAGCAAAGGCGGAAACTGCCGGGGCGAGCCAACCCCAGCAAGCGCTCATCATGGTGAGCCCGGTTTCGAACAGGATCGTTGGCGCGTTCTCATCGCGGA
>JBQCGE010000172.1:0-3983 GCA_051955955.1 Verrucomicrobiota bacterium | reverse complement strand
CGAGTTGCTCGAAAATGACGATGCGCTCCTCCCCGCCGGTTATTATAGCATGGTCGTTCCCGTGCTGCTGCAGGCGAACCGGCGCGAACTGACCCCTCTCAAGCGCGCTGAGTTGAACCGCTTCGGCGCGGCTTGCCGCGTCCGCCCGGAACTCTCCGGGATGGTTCAAACTTTGTTCGACCGCCTTTTCCCACCCACCGTCTCCGCGAAAAATGGAACAACCACATTAAGCGAATTGCTGGAAGAAAACGGCTTCGATTCGAACCAGCACGAACAAATTCGTTCCAATCTCAAGGCAGGCCGCATCGGCCTCGCCCAAAATCGGCTGCCGCCCACCACGAGCATCACAGATGTTCGCGAGGAGGACGTCATCCACACCGAACGCGCCGCGACCAAAGAGGATTACGAACGCGGCCTCGAAGCAATTGCCAACGGGGCCGCCGCCGTGGTGACACTCGCCGCAGGTGTCGGGAGCCGCTGGACGCAGGGCGCGGGCGTCGTCAAAGCGCTCCATCCCTTCTGTAAATTGAATGGGGCGCATCGCACTTTTATTGAAGTCCATTTGGCCAAGAGCAGGCGCATCGGAAAACTCGCGGGTAAACCCGTGCCGCACATCTTCACCACCAGTTACCTCACGCACCAACCGATCGAATCGTATCTGGCGCGCGAAAATAATTACGATTATCCCGGCCCGCTCCTGCTTTCGCCGGGCAAAAGTATTGGTCTCCGCATGATCCCGATGGTCCGCGACCTTCGCTTCGCATGGGAGGAGATGCCAGTGCAAGTCCTCGATGAGCAAAAACAAAAGGTGCGCACCAGTCAGCACGCCGCGCTGGTGGCATGGGCCCGCGCACAGGGTGAAGCGAGCGATTATACCGACAACCTCCCGCTCCAATGCATGCACCCGGTGGGGCATTGGTTTGAAGTTCCGAATCTCCTTCGCAACGGGGTGCTGCTCCAACTCCTGAACGAGCGGCCGAACTTAAAGTATTTGCTCCTCCATAATATAGATACCCTCGGCGCGGATCTTGATCCCGCCCTGCTCGGCCTGCACATGCGCAGCGGCTCCGGACTCTCGTTTGAAGTGATCACGCGCCGCCTGGAAGACCGCGGCGGTGGTCTTGCCCGCGTGAATGATTCCGTGCGTCTGGTCGAAGGGCTCGCCATGCCCCGCGAAGAGGATGAATTCGGCCTCTCCTACTATAACTCAATGACGACCTGGATCGACCTGGACCAACTCCTCGCGGTTCTCGGCCTGGACCGCAATCAACTGAACGATCCCGCTCGCGTCACTACCGCCATTCGCAACCTCGCCCAGCGCATGCCGACCTACATCACCCTAAAGGATGTGAAAAAGCGGTGGGGACATGGACAGGAGGATACTTACCCGGTCACGCAATTTGAAAAGCTCTGGGGCGACATGTCGACCCTGCCGGAAAGCAATTCCGCCTTTTTTGTCGTCCCCCGAATGCGCGGACAGCAGCTCAAGGAACAAGCCCAGCTCGACGGCTGGGTCCGTGATGGCTCAGCGCAATGGCTGGAAACTCTCTGCAATTGGAGCTAGTATCTTACCCGAAAAAAAATCATTCTCTGACTTGTGACATTTCGAGATTTTTATAGTGACCCGGCCAAACCGGCGATTTCGTTCGAGCTGTTTCCGCCCAAGACGGATGCCGCCATGGCCAGCCTCCAACAGGCTCTGCCGGAACTGGTCCGTTTGCGCCCTGATTTCTTCACCGTCACTTATGGTGCACTCGGTTCCACCCAGGAGCGAACGCTCGAAATTGCCACCCATCTCCAAAATGATTACAAGCTGCGCACCGCGTGCCATTTAACCTGCGTCGGTTCCTCACGCAGCGACCTGGATACGATTCTCGACCAGATTAACGCAGCGGGCATTCGCAATATCGTAGCGCTCCGCGGCGACCCGCCCAAAGGCCAGGAAAATTTCGTTGCTCCGGCCGATGGTTACAGCAACGCCAATGAACTCGTCGGTCATATTCGCGCCCGAGAAAAAGCCGGCAAGATCGGTCCGATGGGAATCGCTGTTGCCGGTTACCCGGAGAAACATGTCGAAGCGCCAAACATGGAAACCGACCTGCAGAACCTCAAGCGCAAGGTCGATGCCGGGGCCGATTGCATCGTGACCCAGCTTTTTTACGATAACCGGGTTTACTTTAATTTCGTAAAGGCCGCACGAGATCTCGGAATCACAGTTCCGATTGTTCCCGGCCTGCTCCCGGTTCTCTCCGCCAAACAGGTGCTCCGGATCACCTCCATGTGCGGTTCCTGCCTGCCACCCGAACTTCAGGCCGAACTCGAAGCGGTCGGGGATGATCCGGTCAAGTCCGAGGAAATTGGGGTACGCCGTTGTATTGCCCAGGCCACTGAGTTGATCGAAAAAGGCGCACCCGGCATTCACTTCTATGTCCTGAACAAGTCATCCCACATGACTCGCATCATGGATAAAATACCGCGCTGATTGCGATTGTGTTCTGCGCTGGACGAAGGCTTATCCGGCTATCAAGCCGCCTAATCGGGTTGGGCCGCGCTTGTCACGGCCCAGGTGCATAACAATCACCGTCTGAAGGTTCGCTTCTTCCACCGGCTCGGAACTCTCCCGCTCGGGTCGATATCCACCAGGTAAAACCCGCCGCGCCGAAACAGCTCAATCCCGGACAGGGACGGACAAAGCAATAAATTAAAGTGACGCCACTCCTTCGCCTTCGACAACGCCGCACTCATTCGCTTCACCCCAGCACCCATGCCCTGAATATGCGGCAAGCCGCTCAAAATCCGGCTCTGCCACACAATCAAATTGCTGTGCAAATGGCCAATCACGGTCTTTTCAATCTGGCCCAGCCGCTCCTTTAATTCCGGCACATTCAACAGGAATGGCAATGCCGTCGGATCATGGCAAAATAAAAGCACATTTTCATCCGGCTTAACCGCCGCAAACGCCTCATTGATTCGCGCCAGGTGCGCACGCGATAGCTCAAGCCACTCTGGTCGCTCATCAGGCAACGCTTCATGCTGATAGACCGGCATGGCGATGAGCGACGAAGTCACAGCAATCAGTTTATACTTCCCAATCTGCACTTCCCAAAAAGGCTCCAACCCGAGCGCCTCTTGCGCCACGCGTAAACTTGCCAATCTCAACCCTCCCTTGCCTCCCGCGAGGGTCAGCTTGCCCAGTTCATGATCACCAAACACACCTCGAAATTTTTCGCCATACCGCTCCCGTAATTTCCCAATGCAAATCGCCGCGCTTTCGCAGGAAGGTGGATCTGCCATTCCAATAAAAGCCGAGTCGCACGAGAAATCTCCATTCGCAATCACCAGGTCCGGGTGGAGCGAAGATTCCAGCACATGCCGCAACAATTCGTTATGCGCGAACGGATCGCGAAGCCAGATGAAATGCCTGTAATATCGGATAAACAACCGCGCCAACGGATGCTCAATTGCCTGCGATTCATAACAACCGCGCGCCTTCTCCGCGTCGCTCGCATAATGAATATCGCTGCACACCAGCAGGCTAAAGTTCTCCATCGACCTCCTCAGTTCGACGCACCATACCGAACTCTTAAAAATTTTCGACGAAGTTTTTCAGCATCGAGCAAAAATAAAAAAGGAGACGCAATTGCTCACGTCTCCTTCTGGATTAAAGCTGTCAGCTTTCTTAAGCTGCCCGGTCAAGCTTCGCCGGCGTTGGCGAGGCTACCGCGGCGGTCTCGCCCTTAACCGTGTTGATGAATTGCTTCATCGCGGGTGAGAGCACCTTGTTCTTCTTATAGATCACCGCAATTGGGCGGTAGAGCGCGCCATTCTCGATTTCCACGGCTTCCAGCGTGTGTTTCGCCACTTCCTGCGCAACGGTGGCCAGCGGTACGATTGAGATGCCCGCGTCGATTTCCACCGCGCGCTTCACGGTTTCGATATTGTCGAATTCCATGACGGTCTCGATTTCGACTCCTGCGTCTTTC
>JBQCGE010000171.1:0-5704 GCA_051955955.1 Verrucomicrobiota bacterium | reverse complement strand
AACCAAGGCAGCGGATTGATTTTGGAAACCAGGCTCGACTTTTCTTCCTTTTTACGAGGTGCGAAAAGCGGCGGCTCCTCTTCCGGTGCGCTTGCGTTTGCCTGTGCAGATGTGGAGTTCGCTGCAACTTTCGGGGCTTGGTTCGTCTCTGCTTTTACATCAACTGGTGCTTTGAATACGGGTTCCTGGTCAACTTTCACCACTTGAATCGGCGGTGCAGGCTCCTCTTCTTCCACTGGTTTCTCGGGCGGCTTTTCTGCCACGACAGGGGCATTCGTTTTGGTTTCCGCAATGGGTTGGGGCGGCTGCGCAGCGTCTTTTGGCTTTTCCGCGCTGGCCGTGTTTGTTTTTGAGGATGAAGCAACCTGCGCCACATTTGTGGCAACCACATGCTTTTGGACCGGTGCGTTTGTGACCGGTTGAGTCACTCGAGCGATCTGAACCGGTGGATTGCTTTTCACAGTCGCTGTTTGATCAGAATTTTGCGCAACTGAATTAGAGTGAATCGTTGTTTGCCTGGGAACAGTACTGGCGCTCGCTACGTTTGTTGCCACTGCTTTAGGGGACGCAGGTGGGTTCGTCTGCGCCGCTGCAATCGCCTGGGCTACTTGCGTCGGGGGCGGGTTCTGCTGGGCAACCACGACCGGCTTGGGAGCAAGCTCTTGCTCCAATTCGCTCACCAGCTTCAACATTTGAGGGACATCCGGAGTGCGCGGGTTCGTCGCGAGGTAAGCCTTGTAGCGTTCGAGCGCAGCCTTTTTATTGTTCAAGTACTCCTGGGCCAAAATCGCCTGGTTTAATAACGCCGGCCCATATGAGGGATTTAAGGCGACTGCATTATTAAATGACTGCAATGCCTCTCGCGGGCGTTTCCGCTGCATGTGCGTGATTCCAATCTCATTATAAAGCTCCGGATCTTTTGGCGTGATCTTCAATGCGTTCTGCAAGGCGCGCTCTGCGTCATCCGGGCGCTTGGCCCGAAGCAGCGCTTTTCCAAGCTGTTTCCAACCGGAAGCGTCGCCTGGCTTGAGCACCGCAAATGCCCCCAGCTCATTGACCGCCTCGGTATAGCGACCCTGCTCAAGTTGCAGCATCCCATAGTTATACCGCGCTGGAGCGAGATTCCGATCGAGCCGCAGCGCCTGTTCATACGCCTGAGCAGCTTTGGCCGGATTATTCAACCCATGGTATGCGAGGCCAATATGGTTCCATACCTGGGGGAAATTTGGCATGGTCTCCGCCGCCCGATTAAATGAACGCAATGCCTTGTCATATTTCCCATCCTCCAGATACTTCTGTCCCTGGAGCAAAGCTTTCGGGCCGGATGGCTGGCATCCGCAAAATAGCAGCAACAGCAACCCGGTAAATGCGCTGAAACCTTGAATGGCCCAGTTTTTATTGGTCAGCATTGTGATTGGTGGTAACATTCACCATTTCATGCGTCAAGAAAGCGCGGAATTACAAGGGATTCATTAGAGAAGCATGGCAGGACGATTTTTGATACTCTTGATGGCTTGGCTTGGCATTTCCCATGGTGCCTGCCACGCCTTTGAAGCCACCCCCACGGATAAAAAAGGCACCGTGATCGTTGTTCAAGATCAACGGGCTACACACGCTTTTACCCCCCAACCGTTGGTTCTCGGGAAGATGATCAGCGAAGGAATGCGAATGGCGACCGGCAAACCTTCCGCAAAAGAAGCCTGGCTCTCCCTCATCAACACCAACGATGTTGTTGGGCTGAAAGTTTACACAACCTCGGGAGGCGGAGCGGGCACTCGCCCTGCCGTGGTCGCCCAGGTGATCGAATCCTTGCTCCAGGCAGGCATTTCGCCGGGAAAAATAATCATTTGGGATCGGCGCGAAGCAGACCTTAGAGCTGCTGGCTTTTTGGATTTGGCCGCTAAATATAAAGTGCGTGTCTTGGGCAGTCAGGAAGCGGGTTACGACGCCGATGCCCACTACAGCACACCGTTACTCGGCAATCTCGTTTTTGGCGATCTGGACTTCGGCAAAAAAGGGCCGGGAATTGGTCGCAATTCCTACGTGACCAAACTTTTAACTCACGAAATAACCAAAGTGATCAATATCACGCCTCTGCTGAATCATAACAGCGCTGGCATTTCCGGGGTTCTCTTCGGTTTAACCATGGGCAGCGTTGATAATTTCATGCGATTTGAGGCGGACCCGGAACGCCTCGCCAGCGCTATTCCCGAGATTTATGCCATGCGCGAAATCGGTGACAAGGTCGCCTTGAATATTGTCGATGCACTCATCGGCCAGTACCAGGGAGAGGAGCGCACGTACATGCATTATGCGACCGAGCTCGACCAACTTTGGTTTAGCTTCGATCCAGTTGCGGTCGATGTCCTTGGGATCGCTGAACTTCAGCGCGAACGTAAAAAGGCCAATGTTGCCGAGCAAAAAATCAATATGGATATCTACCGAAACAGCGCGCTCCTGGAGCTTGGCGAAGCCGACGAGTCCCGGATTCAAGTAATAAAGCGCGTCCTCGCCCAATAACTGAATTACCTCAGTTGGAATCCAACTCGATGACCGGGGGGGCCTTGCGTCTTTCGGGCTCTTTCAGTTATACAAACTGCATGTGGATGGAACAAAGAGCCGTTTCTTTGCCTTCATTCCTCGCCTGCTCCCAACAGCTGCTTCCCGTTGAGCAGCCCGCCCCTAAAGCAAAAAAGCTCCTGGCGAACCAGGAGCTTCGAAATTGTTGGATTACTACCAGCCGATTACTGCGGAGGTTGGTTGTAGATCACCTGGCCAGGACCAGATTGGCTTGGAGTTCCGCTGAAAGTTCCAGAACCATTTCCACCGGTTTGGGTGTTGATCGGAGTATCGGTGATCACCACGTTACCCTGGCTTGGGGTGCCAGGCGCAGCAGACCCACGTGCATTCACGCTTGCAGCGATGGTTGTTGATGCGACCGGGACAGACTTCGAAACAGCCATTTGAATTTCGCGAGCCTGCTCAGGAGCCGCAGTCGATGCAGCGTGAGCAATTGCACGAGCTTGTTCATGGGCCACTTCAGCAGCGGCAACAGCAACGGCACTCGCCAGATCAGGAGCAGCTTTGCTGACCGCGGAAATCACTAATGGAGCCGCCGCGCGATGTTTGATGATGATGGCGCGCACCGCTGTGACAGCAGTTGCATGGCGATCTTTCTTTTCGGCGCGGGTAACCAATTCAGCAGCCTTCGCTGGCATTTCCGGCACGGGCACTCCGAGAACGGTTTCTTTGATTTCCTGAACCTGCTTGTAGGTTAGGGCCTGAGCGGAGGTGATCGAGATTGCCAAAGCAGCAATCACGGCAGCGATCATGGTTAATTTATTTGTTTTCATATGCACTAATCAGCAGTCTTATCCCTGTTTTTTGGCAATGGTTTAGTAAACCCGTATTACAAAGTCAATCCCCTTTTTTAGGATTCTCGGGCCTTGAGTCGCCCAGCGCCACTTTTCTTCATTCAAATAGAACCATGGCTGCAGTGTCAACTCTTTTATTTAGGAAATTTCTGAATTCCAGAGTTCCCTAATTGGACTTAAAATTTACTATCGGCGGCCACCGGGAAATACTTTAATAACAAATGACCGAAACTGAAGCCCTGAACTTATTTAAATCCACCGGAGCCCTCCTTGAAGGTCACTTCGTCCTGCGCTCCGGTTTGCACAGCCGCCAATATTTCCAATGCGCCATTGCCCTCCAGCAAATGCCCGATGTGGAACGGTTTGGAGCTGCGCTTGCCGAAAAAGTTCGCTCCCAAAATATCCAAACCGTCATCGCTCCAGCCATGGGCGGCCTCGTCATCGGCCAGGAAGTCGCCCGCCAGTTGAAGTGCCGCTTCATCTTCGCCGAAAAAGAAGAGGGCAAGCTTGTCCTCCGGCGCGGCTTCAAAATCGCCCCCGGCGAACGCATGCTCATCGTTGAAGATGTGGTCACTCAGGGTGGCCGGGTCCAGGAAACGCTTGCCATCGTTCGCGCACACCAGGGATTGCCCGTGGCCGTTTGCATGCTGGTCGATCGAAGCCAGGGCAAAGTGGATCTCGGCGTCCCGACTTACTCGCTAATGAAAATGAAAGTGGAGACCTTCGCGCCCGATCAACTCCCTCCCGACCTCGCCGCCATCCCCGTCCTCAAACCCGGCAGCAAATAGCCATGGGCTTCGCCTCCTACAAAGAATTCCTCGCCACGCTCGAAAAAGCCGGCGAACTCGTCCGCATTACCCAGCCGCTCGCGACCGAACTGGAGATCACAGCCCTCGCGGATCGCGAAATGAAAAAGCCGAACGGCGGCAAGGCGCTCCTGATTGAGAAACCAACCGTTAATGGCAAAGTCTCCTCCTTTCCGCTCGCCATCAACACCCTGGGCTCATTCAAACGCATGGCCCTGAGCATGGAAGCCGAGTCGGTTCAACAAGTCGCAAATGAACTGGGCGCATTGATCAAAGCAAAACCTCCCTCCTCCATGCGCGAAGCGCTGCGCCTGCTCTCTACCGCGTTCGAATTGCGCCACGCCAAACCCAAACGCGTTTCCACCGGGCCGTGCAAGGAAGTCATTCATCGCTTTGAACCCGCCGCGCCGCGCCAAAGCTGGCCGGACGCGCCCGACATCTTCAAGGGGGACAAACCCGGTGCCACTCCGCCCACCTTGCTCGACCTCCCCATTCAACTCTGCTGGCCCCACGATGGCGGCAGATTCATCACACTCCCCTGCGTCGTCACTCAAGATCCCGATTCCGGCGAACGCAACATCGGCATGTATCGC
Organism: Verrucomicrobiota bacterium; assembly: GCA_051955955.1. Classification (GTDB taxonomy): domain Bacteria; phylum Verrucomicrobiota; class Verrucomicrobiia; order Limisphaerales; family SXQI01; genus DASVNK01. The sequence goes on along the minus strand of JBQCGE010000171.1, from coordinate 931 downwards.
ATGCAAGTCTACGACGGCCAAAGCACCGGCATGCATTGGCAACTCCAAAAAGTTGGCGCGCGCCATGGCCGCCGCTATTACGAAAGCGGTCAGCGAATGCCCGTTTCCGTTTTCCTCGGTGGCGATCCCGTCTTCCCATTCTGCGCCACCGCGCCGTTGCCCGACGGCATGGATGAATACCTCCTCGCCGGTTACCTGCGCAAAAAATCAGTTGAACTCGTCAAATGCGAAACCAACGACCTTGAAGTCCCTGCCAATGCCGATTTCGTCATCGAAGGTTACGTCGATCCCACCGAACCCCTCCGCATGGAAGGGCCTTTTGGCGACCACACCGGCTATTACTCCCTGCCGGACCTTTACCCCGTCTTCCACATCACCGCCATCACCCATCGGCGTGATGCCATCTATCCCGCCACAATCGTTGGGATACCCCCCATGGAAGACTTCTACATCGGCAGCGCCAGCCTGCTCCTCTTCCTGCCCATCATTCGGATGAACTTCCCCGAAATAGTCGATATCGCCCTCCCTGCCGAAGGCGTTTTTCATAATCTCGTAATCGTCAGCATCCGCAAAACCTACCCCATGCAAGCCTACAAAATCATGCACGGCCTCTGGGGAATGGGCCAAATGATGTTCACCAAATACATTGTCGTGGTGGACGACGATGTGGACGTTCATAACACGAGCGACGTTCTCTTTCGCCTTTGCGCCAACACCGACCCCCAACGCGACAGTATTTTCACGAAAGGCCCCGCAGACGTGCTCGATCACGCAACGAGCGAAATCGCCATTGGCAGCAAGCTCGGCATCGATGCGACGAAGAAGCTCGCCGGCGAAGGTTTCAAACGCGAATGGCCGCCGTTAATTAGGATGGATGAGGGTGTGAAGGCAAAAATAGAAAAATTGATGGCCGGCAACGGACGCATGTAAC
>JBQCGE010000170.1:0-4152 GCA_051955955.1 Verrucomicrobiota bacterium | reverse complement strand
TGCCAGATTTTCGTATGGTCGCCATCGAGTGAGCGGGTTTCGTAAAGCATGCGGCGCCCCGTAATCGCGGCAGAAGCATCGTTCGCAATCGAACCGCGAGGCTCAGATTGTTCCCGGTCCTTTAAGGCAAGCGCGAGTTGTTCCGCGAAATCATGTGGAGCGGTTGGACCGCCGCTTTCGACGTAAATGACATGGGGCGAAAGGCAGCCCAACTGGTTCCATGCGATAATGTCATCCACGGCGGATTGAAGAAGCTGGGGATGATGAAGCCGCGAGAGCATTTCGCGCGTGACGTAGCCCAGGCTGACCTTGTGTCCATAACCGAGGAAGCGAGTGCGGGGCGAAACTTTGCTGTAAATTTTCGCCAACGTTTCATCGCTTCCCGTCGCAGTAACGCAGTTTGCGTTTTCGAAGAGGGCAGAATCCAGAGTTTCCGTCCCCCCCTTCCATTCCGCCACTTCGATGCAGGAGGCAAATTTGCGGTCCGCCATGTAGAGACTGTGCGCGAACATGCGCGGAATGAAGGCGGTTCCGCTCGCGCATTTAAAAAATTGTGCTGACCTGCTCAGCAGGCCGATGATCATGCTCGTGAGGGTTGGATTGGGAATAAGGCCGCCGGTGAAGTGAACAATCAACTCGGGGCCGCGGGCGATGGAGGATCGATCTGACTTGAGTTCGCCAGCATCAGATGAAAATTCGTCCAAACGCCTTGCGTTCCCGAGATCCTGCTCGACGAGACGCAGAAGATTTTCACGAGTGACCTGAGCGAAAAACTGGTTCAATCCCGCCGCGAGCGTCTCCCGGGTAAAACCGGTCAACTCCGGGCCTTGATCGAACACCATTTTTCGGAACGGAAAATCGCGGTCGAGCCAATCGCGAGCAAGCGAGGCGATAACCTGGATAGTGCTATCGGTGGAACGGGGGAGCAAAAATCGTTCGCGATTCTTCTTTAAGGTTTCGCACGCGTCAGCAATGAGCTGGTGCGAGAGAGTCGCCAGGTCGGAGAGGTCGGCAAGAAAGTAATTCGGGAGATTCATCCACTTTTTTGGGTTGAAAGTTGGGTGGCCATGGGAATGCTTTCACGCCGGTTCACCGCGAGCAGACAGGGCAACCCAATTAAGGAGAGGCCGATTAATAATCCGAGCATCGCGTAAATGCCGTAATAACTTTCCACATTGGCGGAAGCCGACCCGAGATGCTTCACGTATGCACCCATCAGCCAATGAGCGAGATTTCCGACAATTCCCCCGACGGTTAAAAAGATGCCGAAGACTCGTCCGCGGAAATGATGCGGCATGGCAGCCATTAGAGCCCCTTCGACCATGGGGTAACTGGCCATGAAAAAGAAACCGTAAAACGCGAGCGCAAAGCCGGAGATTTTCACCGGCAAATGAGGAAACGCCACAACGACGAGGCCGGCCGTGCTGAGCGCCACGATGGTCCATTTCACGAGTCCCTTGTCACTCAAACGGCCAAAAAGCGGGTTGCTGATGGCTGAGGCCACGAAGATGGTCGACAAAATCCATCCGGTGATTCCGGGATCGAGATGGTGGGCCTTTTGCAGAAAAAGCGATCCGAGGCTTCCCATCGAGCTGCCAGTGAAATCGCGCAGGCTAAACGCAAAAGCCGAGAGCAAAAAGACACCCCACATAACCGGATTAGCAAAAAGCTTTTCACCCGAAGCAACCCGCCCCTGCTGCATAACATGTTCGGGTTCTTCATCTGCTAATTTATAAAAGAGAAAAGCCATCACCACCCCCGCGAGCCCAAGCTCCAGCACGGGTTGACGCCAACCGGCCGCCATTCCTCTCCAGCCCGTGTATGCCGGGCCGACAAAAAAGCCGACACTTGCCCCAATCCCAAGCAGGCCAAAGGCGCGCCCGGTCGCTTCCGGATAGAGCCTTGCAATTAAAGCACTCGCGGCAGGGTGATATGCGCTGCCACCCGCGCCGGAGATCATCATGCAAACAATCGCCTGGGCATAAGTATGCGAGAGAGCGAGTCCGACAAACCCGAGGCCGTTCAGTCCCAGGCCAAGCGCGAGAAGTTTGCGTTTGCTGAATCGATCCGCCAATACGCCAACCGGGTAGGCAGGAATAAAATAGGACAACATCAGAACCGTGACGAGGAATGTCGCCTCCTCGATATTCGCCACGCGCAAATCCTTATCGTGCAGGATGAGGAGGTATAACGGAAGAAGCGCGACCTGGTACAAATGGGTGAAGGCATGCAGAATGCCGCTCAGCCATAACGTTCGGGTGCGATGCGAGTGGTGTGAATTCATTCGAGGCTCATCAATGAGCAACCGCGTGATTCAGCCAGAGCGGCGCGGCCTTGCAATTCAAATCCGAAAGCACCGGTATGGCCTAGATCTTCGGTCTGCAGGGCCATCACTGACCCGGCATTCGCCAGGTCAAAAATTCGGATCAAGCCCGATTCTCCCTTCTGAACCGGCCTCATTGTTTCGGGTGAGATGAATTGAATGCGAACCCATGGAGGGAATCGAAACTCGCGGGGTGCATCGCTGCCCGCCATTTGATCATAAGCCTGCGAGGAAAGCTCGCTCATTCCGTATTCAGAAATGATCATGGAGCGACTCACTTGAAAGGTCTTTGAAATCCATTCGTGCAACTCCTCCCTGGGCAGTGCGCGGGAACGGCCCTTATAACCACCCGTTTCAAAAATCCTGGAGCCGCTCGGGATTTCCCATCCACTCGTTCCTAATTTGTCACACAAATGAACAAAAGAAAAAGCAGTCCCGCAAATTAACACTGGCTCGCCAGTTCTTTGAACCTGACGCAGAGCCTCGATTGCGGCGGAATAATCGATATCCCAGCCAAGATTCGAATGAATGCCAACATACCTGGCGGGCTCCGAGGCGAAGTGCCGGTCAACTGTCTCGAACATGTGGACGAGCGATGAGTTTGGCGCGCCTTCCCGCCGTGGGGTCAGGATCAGCATCCGCATCTTATCGCGATCAGGCAATACGAAGAGCTTGAACCAACGAATTAAGGAATCCTCATAAAGAGCCAAAGAATCAGTGGAATGAAAATGCCGGCCTGGCTTTTGTTGGGTGGTGCCGCTGGAGTGAAACACTGTGGTCCGCAAGCTGGCGGGGAAGACACTCAGTTCCAACTCTTTGAACGCGCTGGCCGGGATTGCGGGAATTTCCGCGTAATGGCTGATGCCGGGCGATACCGCCCTCCTTTGGCAAAATTTTTGGTAAGCTGGAATTTGCTGAAATTGAAGTTCGAAAAGATCCAGGGCGAGCTTGTTAAATAAAGTTTCCTGTTCGTCCTCGCTGCAGGAAGTGTGTACAGGAGAAATAGATTCGGACATGAACGTCCGAATCCTGCTGGCGAGTTGATGAAAGGATTCGATCACGCGGTTTTAATAAGGCTGGTTTTCCGCGACAGCCTTGCGGTTCAATATGGGGCCAACATCATTGGGCGCAAGCCGCCCGCGCGCGCATCCTGGCCGCAAGCAAACTACTCAGTGATCAGCCGATAGAACTTACGGCCTTCGGTGCCGGGGGTGATTTGAGAATTCGCTTCGAGAGGGCCGACGGTTGTCCATGTCTCAAGATCGGTCGAAACCTGGACTTGAATGCCGGATGCGGCGCTGGTCGAGCTGAGATTCAATTTTCCATCTTCGCCAGCAGTAACATTCAATTGAAATCCCGCTTCGAACACCGCGACGATCTGTTTATTTGAATCCAGGGTTACGGTGATTGGATTTTCCGTGCCCGAAATATCCCCACTCCAATGCAGGAATTTGCCTCCTTCCGATGGGACGGCGGTAAAGGTAACTTCGGAATTCATAGGGAGGGTCACCTGGCGTGGGTTTCGGGTGACGGAACCGCTCCCGACGACCTCTAGAGTGTATGTCCGGTTCAGGGATTCCGCCCGTCCGGTGTTCTGCGCATTGCCCAGGGCCATTCCCCATGTGGAGCTCGCGGGTTTTCCACCGGCGTGGAAGCTGGAGAGCGCGGAATAGAATAGATCACCAGAGCCACTCAGAGTTGCAATCGGGTGAGGATTGCTCTTTTTGCTGTGATAACCATCATGCTCGAAGAACCATGAATTCGAACCTGAGGCGGTGACGCTCCGTATCCAGTAAACGTAATCGATAGGAAAAGTGATTTGTGGGCCG
>JBQCGE010000169.1:0-3319 GCA_051955955.1 Verrucomicrobiota bacterium | reverse complement strand
GTTCGTTTGTTTTTGGCCCTGGTTTGCCCGAAAGAATGGCGCACCCCCTACGACGGACTGATTGGCCGATTGAGCGGACAGGTCGATTCACGAAATGTGAAATTCGTCCCGTTTGATAATGCGCATCTCACGTTTCGATTCTTTGGGTCGGTGCAGAGGCAAACGGTGGAGAAAGTAATTGAAACCGTTGAAACTGGAACCACGAAATCTCCTCCGTTCACTCTGCAGGTGGAGGATATCGGGGCATTTCCCAATTTGCGAAAACCCCGCGTGCTATGGATCGGTTTAAATCAATCAACTGTTTTGCAATGCTTATACAGTTCCATCACAAGAGAAACGGCTCAGATTGGAAAACCTCCCGAAAATCGCGAATTCCAACCTCACCGCACTCTTGCCAGAATTAAGCAGCCTGATCGAAACAGCATTGCCGCGATGAGTGAGTTCTTAAAAAGCAAACCGGTCGGTTTTACGCCCTGGGAGGTGAAAAGCATTAAGCTGATGGAAAGCAACCTGACTCCCAACGGAGCGATTTATAGCAACTTGCGTACGTTCACGTTGACATCCTGACCATTTTCTTTAGTGCCACTCTGAAATGGTGCCACTGCTTACGAAGTATAATATTTTTCGAGTAACTGGCCGGTCGTATATTGAACTGAGCGCATGCGCGTACAAATTGAGTTGCGGCTTATAAGTGGTTGTAAGCTCATGGACGTTCCCTTTTTTGACATGGTCCGTTTTGAAATCAAGCAACCAGATTTCCTTTTTCAAAAGCACAATTAAATCCGCTATCCCCTGGACCACCACGAAATCGTCCTTCGGAATCGAAAGGGAATGATCCATGTTCAAGCGCGATAGTGCCCGTTGATCCAAATTGGCGGTAAAAGGCACCTCACGTTTGACAAATTCCTTTGTTTCCAAAATCTCCAACCCGATTGGCGACTGCCAAAACCTGGCGAATGCCGTGAAGTCAATGTGCTTTAACTCGGCGTCTGTCATGCGCCCGGCTTTGCGGAGACGCTCTGCCTGCTTTTTGGAACCATCCTGATCAAGCGAACCTTCCAAATCAATCTCCTGAAATAATTTGTGGTAGGCTAACCCTCGCTCCCGACCGTCGCTTTTGCCTTGGCCGAAGAAGACCCTGCTCTCCCTATCCTCACTTTCTTCCTTCCGCCGCAGTGCGGTAACTGTGGTTTTCGCAGCTTCCTCGGTTGCGGGCTGATATGCATAGGTAAATGGCAGTTCAGCACGAAGCTGTGAAATCAAATCAGCATCGAAGAGTCTTTCCTCGGGTACAACTTGTTGTTGTTCAAATGCAACCTCGGTATAAAGTTTGATTGCAGGCAGCCCATCCGCTTGCATTGTGAATGGGTTGGTTGTTTCCCCGGGTGCACTTGTATCGACCCAATCCACACCTTTGTAGGTTAAGAAGCTTCCCACCCAATCCAGCATGCTTTTCGTTCGCAACATTTCCTGGCTAAAGGGCCTTTCAATTCCCAACTCCTGCCATTTATCGAAACTTTTCTTTTGAGCAGTCCCAAACAACAACAGCCGATTCTCGGCACGCGTGAGCGCCACATATAAAACCCGCATCTCCTCGGCAATTGTTTTAGCTTTACTTTCCCTTGCCGCCAGCCATTGAGGCAAGGTTGGGTAGGTGCTCAGGTTTACCTGCGCCTTAAGGCAAAGGCCATAACGATCATCCAGTAAAATGGATTTTTGGCTGTCGCTGAAATTCATCGGTTTGCCCAAATCGGGAACCGCCACAATAGGAAATTCCAGCCCCTTGCTCTGGTGAATCGTCATTAAACGAACGCAATCCCCCGTTGCGCTGGGCGGCGGTTCAATATCTCCCGCAACCTCCTGCAACAACTCAATGTGCCTTAGAAAGAGATAAAGACTTTCGTTTCGGACCTCATCAAAATTTCGTGCAATACCAAGTAAATGTTGAATATTGGATACTCTTTCCTTCCCACGCGGCTGGAATGCCACCCACTCCATGTACTGCGTATCGGCAAGGATTATTTCGAGTCGCTGGCCGAGTGAGGCTACCGATTTTGAATCGCGCCAGGAATAGAACTGCTTGAGAAAACGGTCTACCTTACCCCAGCCAGAGGCATTCACTTGCGATTTATGAAACTCCAGCAACGCACGCCAAAATGCTTTTTCCCTCGAACTCGCGCGAATCCACCCGAGTTCATTCGCGCTCAAGCCGACTAACGGCGAGCGTAAAACGGCGACCAGTGGAATATCCTGCAGAGGATTATCCAGGATCTGAAGCAGACTACACAAATCCAATGCTTCACGGGTTTCAAAGAAGGAGCTCCGTTTAATATGAAGCGGAATGCCTGCTTCATTGAAAGCTTTTGAGTAGACTTCAGCTTTTGCGCTAATCGCCCGGAGCAACACGACCATGTCTGACCATTCAACAGGTCGATGCCTCTTCTCTTTTTGGCAAAAAATCTCAAACCCGGAATCCTTCAATTCGCGCAGGCGATTCGCTACAAGTCGAGCTTCCTGCTCCGTCCCGCTTAACTCCGGCGTTTCGTCTGTTTCCTCGGTTTCCCTTTCCTCACTCACCTCACTCTTGATCAAGTGAAGTTCCACATCGATTTGCCCCGGGCTTATCGCCAGTTCTGTTCTCGCCTCCGCATTTCCAAAAATGAGTTCAGCCCTGCTGTCATACTCAACGCCGCTGGCTTTCCCACTCATCAGCCAACCAAAGAACCCATTTACAAATTTTAAAATTCCTTCACTGCTGCGAAAATTGTCCTGCAGTGAGATACACTTCCATTCCAATATATTTTTGCCATAACCCTGGAACAACCGGGGATCAGCTTCTCGAAAGCTGTAAATACTCTGCTTTACATCGCCAACAAGGAAGGTATTCCCAATCGAGGCTGGTTTGCTTAACGATCTAATAATTAGATCCTGAGCCTGGTTAATATCCTGGTACTCATCTACGAAGATCTGGTCAAAGCGCTCCCGCAGCTCCAGGGCCAGTGAGGTTGGTTCGTTTTGCTCATTGGCCAGCAAGCGCAAAGCGAGCTGTTCCAAGTCGTGAAAGTCAACGCCACCCGCAGCTTTTTTGGCCGCAGTGAAGAAATCTGCAAATTCATGCCCCAGCTTCAGCAGCGATAAACCAAATTCGCGGCAATTTTCCCAATCCTCCTGCATCGGATCAGGTTTGCCATCCTCTGGTTCCAGGCCTTTTAAAAACTCAAGTTGGTCGAAAAAAGATTGAACTCGAGGACCGAACACCTTCTTCTTTCCATCCCAATACTTGCCCAGACTGCGTTCACTTAAAACCTGGAAAGAATCT
>JBQCGE010000168.1:0-2818 GCA_051955955.1 Verrucomicrobiota bacterium | reverse complement strand
TGCGAGCTGCTTCCAGGCGGGTTTGCAGGTCGGTGGCGGATTTGTGGGAGAGATCGGAGATGCGGTTGGTGCGAGTGGAGGAATCGATCAGGGATTCTTCGGCAGTGACGAATTCACTGGATGGTCGATTCGTTTTTGCGGTTGAGCCTTGATTAAAGTCCTCCAGCGGAGTCGGGACCGTGATAGGAATATTGGTCGCCTCATCACTGGCCTCAACAGCTGCATCATTTGCCCGAGACGACACCGACAAACTGCCGGCGGTTAGGACGAGCACGCAAATGCGGGATATCAAGCGGCTCATCATTTCGAAATATAAGTCGCGGAACTGCCGGATTGCGGGGGCGCCGGTGGGGTGAAAATCACCCTGGGGACAATGAAGGTTTCCGTATTGCTGTTGGTATTGAAGTAGCGCAGGAGCAATTGGGGGGTGATTTCAGCATCCGGAGCGAGGATTGGAGATTGCTGAGAACCGTTCTGCGGCACCACTTCGATATGAGTTTCGGCAGGCGCGACCGGGTTGGGCGCGGTGACGATCTCAGGCGTGCTGTTGGTCAGTTCAATATTCATGGACAACTGATTCGTTGCGGTGGCGGTTCCCATGTTCAGTGGAGGCAGGACCGCGGCCGGATTGAGTCGCAAAGCCGCCTGCTCGAACCGCAAAGGTCCAGGACCAATATGGGCCAGGTATTTTCCCCCACCCATGCAGGTGCCACTGACTAAACTCGCCAACACACAATTGGATAAAAATCCCACAATTCAGCATCCATGCTAAAGATTTGCCCCGGCATCATGCCACCCATTCCTGAATTCATCGGCAAAGGTGCGGAAAACTTTAAAGCTTATCCCTTTCCCTTCCGATAAGGATAGGGAGATGAATTTTTGCGCCGACTTGCCTGAAGTTACCCCGTGCGACCGCGCCACGATTGCAGCCAAAATCAAAGAATGTCCTCGCCTTCCGTCATTGCGGAGCATTGAAACGGCGCTTAAGGAGTTGCTTCATGCAGATCATCGGTTCACCACGCAGATTTCTGAAGTGATCCGACGTGATCCAAGCCTAACGGCGCGTTTGTTGCGCTTGGTCAATTCGGTTTACTACGGGTTAAACTCGCCGGTGAACAGCATTGAGGAGGCAGTGTTCTATTTGGGGGTACGGCAAATCCGGCAGCTTGCGGTGGTGACGCCGGTGATTGAAGATTTTCATAAGCTCGCGGGCAATTCGCTCTTTCCATGGCGGGAATTCTGGCAGCACTGCATTGCAACGGCGATCCTCGCCCGTGAATTTACCCAGGCGATCAACCCGCGCGAGGATGAGTCCGATTACGTGGCCGGCTTGATTCATGATGTGGGTAAAATTGTGATGGCCTCGGCTTTCCCCAATCATTTCCGGGCGATTTACCTGGACGAAAAAGCCGAGCCTGCCGATCTGCTGTTGCGGGAACGCACTGTTTTAGGAGTGGACCACACAGAACTTGGAGCGATTTACCTGAGCCAACATAATCTTCCGGAGGTGTTGGTGGATGTGGCACGGTTTCATCATCAACCCGAAAATTCATCAAAAGCACCGGAACTGGTCGCGGCGGTGCACCTTGCAGACATGCTCGCGCGCTTTGCGCGAATCGGCACGAGCGGCAACAACGCCGAAGTGAAGGATGAAGCATGGCTGGAGACGAGCGCCTGGAGGATTTTACACCCCAACGCTTCGAAAACAGACCAGGCGATCAGCCAGGCCTCACTCAAAAGGACTTTGGAACGGTTGCCTCATATTCTTGAGGGGCTGGTTTAGGCGAACCTCCGCGGTTCAGCCCGAGTGCGACGCAGCGACGCAGGCCCCGGATTGACACGGGCCAAGGCAGACATAGGTTTACAATCCATGTTTGACCTGGTTTCACCGTATGAGCCTGCTGGCGATCAACCATCCGCAATAAAACAACTCACGGATGGAGTGTTGGCGGGCCACAAGCACCAGGTGTTGCTCGGGGTGACCGGTTCAGGAAAGACCTTTAGCGTCGCGAATGTCATTAAAAACGTGGCGAAACCCACCTTGGTAATTTCCCACAACAAAACGCTGGCAGCGCAATTATACTCAGAATTCAAAGCCTTTTTCCCCAATAACGCGGTCGAATATTTTGTCAGTTACTTCGATTACTACCAACCGGAGGCATACATTCCGAGGACCGATACCTTCATTGAAAAGGATTCGAGCATAAACCAGGAGATCGAGCGCCTGCGCCTTTCCACGATGAGTTCCCTCTTTTCGCGGCGAGACGTGATAGTGGTGGCGAGCGTTTCCTGCATTTACGGCATTGGCAGCAAGGAAGATTATGCATCGATGATTGTGCCGATTCGCGTCGGACAGGAGATCACGCGAGACCAGTTGCTGAGCAAGTTGGTGGGGCTGCAGTATGAGCGGAATGATATTGCGTTCAATCGAAGCCAATTTCGCGTGCGGGGCGATACCGTTGAACTTTGGCCGGCAGCCGCTGAGGATGCGGTGAGGATTGAATTTTTTGGAGACCAAATTGATCGATTGACTCGTTTCGAGCCGCTCACCGGCGATACCATTGCATCACTTCAATCGACTACGGTTTACCCGAGCAAGCAGTTCACCACGCCAGCGGATAAAATGAAGCGGGCGATTTTGAGCATTCGCGAGGAATTGACACAACGGATCGCTCAGTTCGAAAAAGAGGGAAAACTCCTGGAGGCGCAACGGATCAAAATGCGCACGGAATACGACCTGGAGATGATGTTGGAAATGGGTTTTTGCTCCGGGATCGAAAACTACTCCAGGCACATCAGTGGCCGTGCGCCCAACTCG
>JBQCGE010000167.1:0-14910 GCA_051955955.1 Verrucomicrobiota bacterium | reverse complement strand
AGCCGTTTCGCGGACGCCATGTTGAAGCGGGGCGTTTATGTGATCGGGTTTAGTTACCCGGTAGTTCCAAAAGGAAAAGCGCGCATCCGGACGCAAATCTCCGCTGCCCATTCGAGAGAAGATCTGGAATTTGCTTTGGAGGCGTTTTCGGATACGAAAAAAGAGCTTGGGTTATAACGCCCGGAATATCAATCTGTTATTTTATAGAAACACGAACTGATCAGGTATTGATTTAATATAAATCGCCTACCTGAAAGGAGCTGATTTGCGTGGTTTCGAGGCCGTAGGGAGAGGGATGGGAGCAGTAGGCGATCAGGGCGCGATTGCCAATGAAGGTTAGGGCAGTATAGCAATAGCCGTGGTTTGGTTCGGTTTCGAGGAGTTTATGATTGATCCAGGTTTTGCCACCGTCTTTAGAAATCGCGACTGCAAGAGGTGTTCGAATCGGTGGTTGATGCCGGCGATGAGATTCGGGTTGGCCGTCATGGTCGTTCCAGATGACAAGCAAATCGTTGGAATTCGGAATGCGAGCAATGGTGGCGGGAGCTTCCGGCCCGAGTAAAGAGGAGGGTTTGGGAGCCGTCCAGGTTTGGCCGTGATCGCTGGATTCGCTCATGAATTGGGCACCGAGCTTTGTGCGAATGAGCATGAGGAGGTGATTGTTGGATAATTCCACCACACCTGGTTCCATGAGGTTCTGGCGAGTACCGGTTAAATCGCTATCCAGTGTTGTGCTGCCCGGAGCCCATGTGTGGCCCTTGTCATCGGAATGGAACACCACGATTTTGCCGGGGAGCAGCCTGCCATTTTCAAAATCGTGCAAGGCAGTCGGCATAATGAGGCGTCCGTTGGCGAGTTGAATTACACGGTTATTATTTAGAACATAATACCCGAGCGGCTCATGAATACATTCAATCGGTTCGCTCCAGGTTTGCGCTTCATCGCGCGAAATACGCAGCACGGGACGGCAGTCGCGCACTGAATTCTTGCGGAGGTAAAATAGGGCAATTTCGCCGGACTGAAGGCGGAGCAGGGAGACGGACATAACATTAAATGCTCCTTCGTTTTTAACGACCACGCGGTCTTCGTGCGTCCAGGTTTTTCCATCATCGTGCGATTCGCGTGAGGCGAGAAAGGCTTTGGCATGATCGCCAGCGCCGCCGGTGAAATGAGTGTAGATGAAGAGGAGGCGACCATCCTTAAGCTGGATAAAGTCACCTTCACTATTACGGGGATTGCCTGGCACAGGGGGCAGAGTTAAATGGCGCTTCAGGTTGATTTTGAGATGTTGGAAGGAGGTAATATTAGTTGAATCTTCAGCAAGAGCTTTTGCCGGGAGAAGCAACAGAGCAGTGAAGAGGGCGAATACCAAAAACTGAGCGGTGGATATTGCAAAATAAGGCTTCAGACTTGTAAGGGACTTCATGATTCGGGTGTTAGAACGGTCAGGAATTTGGGATCGGTTCGAAATCTTTTACTTTGGCCCATTTGGCTTCGGGATTGACTTTAAGGACGGCGATTTTGATTTCGCGGAGGAGGACGTAGCGATTCTTGGGAGTGATGCAAAGGAACTTTGGGAAGCCGCGGGACTTTTGGATGGTAAGCAGGCGATGGGAAGTTTTGAAGGTGTTGTAATACTTTTCAGCGAGACCGTCAGGGCCGTGCTTGGAAGCGTATTCAATGTTCGCAAATGGAACGGCGCGAATGGGCATGCCAAGCAGAGTTATTTTGAGCGCGTTTCTGCCGACTCGATAATCGATGCGGGAGAGCAGCCAGAGGAGAACGAAGAAACTGGCACACGCCGTGGCGAAGATGATGAGGGCAATTTTCATTTCACGCGATTATAGCGAGTTCAGGACTGGAGCGGTTCCTGGAAGGTTAATTTATTAATGGCGCGCTCACGTTCGAATAGAGTGGGATGCGAGTAATAGAAAGCGCTATAGAGCGGGTGTGGAGTAAGATTGCTTAAATTTTTTTCGTTCAACTTACGGAGAGCGGTGACGAGTGGAGTGCCGTCGTTCATGGCGCGGCTGGCGTATTCGTCGGCTTGATATTCGAAGCGGCGGCTGATGCCATGGGTGAATGGTGAAAACCAGAAGGTAAAGAGGCCGCTCAAGAGAGAAAATAGTAATAAGGCGGGAACAATGCTGCCGGTGGGAAAACCGAAAGCGCGATAGAACCATTCCGCGCGGGAAAGCCAGGCAATGATCATAAATGTGATGAGGAGCGCAACTGAGGAGCCAATGAGCATTTTTGGAATATGGTGTTTTTTGTAATGGCCAATTTCATGGGCCAGCACGGCTTCGAGTTCGATTTCCCCGAGCTGTTGGAGAAGCGTGTCGAAGAGAATGATTTTACGAAAACGTCCGAAGCCGGTGAAGAAAGCATTGGAGTGACGGGATCGTTTGGAACCATCCATAACCTGGATTGTTTTGGAGTGGAAACCGGTCCTTTCACCCAGACGCAGGAGGCGGTCGCGCAGGGAGCCTTCCGGGAGCGGGGTGAACTTATTAAATAGAGGCAAAATTAAGACCGGGGCCAGGACAAGCATTAGTAATTGGAAGAAGATGACGACTGCCCATGCCCAAAGCCACCAGAGTTCGCCGGTCCATTCGACAATCTTGATCACGAGGGTGAGGAGCGGATAACCGAGAAGAAGGGCGAGAATCAGGCCTTTAATGCGGTCGACCCACCAGGTGGACTTCGTGGTGGTGTTAAAGCCGAAGCGTTCCTCGAGGCGGAATTGTTCGAGCCAGCCGATTGGGAGTTCGAGCAGGCTCATCATGAGGCCGATGGCGAATAAATATGCGGCAAGAGCCCATGCGGAACTTCCCAGATGGGCGGTAAACCATTTATAAATTATAGGCAACACGCCGGAGAAGAGGACGACCAATAAAAGAACGGTGCTAATGAGTAATTCCCATCGAGTGAATCTGCCTTTGGCGAGGGTGTAACTCGTAGCCTTCTGATAAGTTGGCAAATCGATGGCGTCGCGAAAAGTTTCGGGAATTACTCCTGCATTTCGGCGGACTTCCTGCTGATTCAAATGCTCCAACCAAAGCTGGGCAATCACCTTAAAGGTGATCAAGAATAAGACGAGGATGGCAAAAAGTTCCATGCACGAAACTTTAACCATAGTTACTCATTTTGCCGAGTGCGCAGGTTCTGGAGTTGATTCCTGGAGGGGCAGGGAGAAGGTGAAGAGGGCACCGTGAATTTCAGTGGTGCCATCAATAGGGGCACGATTCGTCGCCGTGATTGTGCCGCGATGATCTTCAATGATGCGCTTGCAAATGGAAAGTCCGAGGCCGGTGCCCTTGGCTTTGCCGAAGCTGGCAAATGCGTCGAAAAGTCGGTCCTTGATTTCCGGGGCAATGCCTGCGCCTGTGTCGGAAATTTCGGTGAACAACTCGTTTTCCTTTGCAAAACAGCGAAGGTGGATTTGGCCTCCTTCAAGCATGGCGTCCTGAGCATTGTGAATGAGATTTGAAAAAACATGGATGAGCCGCTTGGGATCGGCATAAACCATCGTGCCTTCTGGGGGGAGTTCGAGGGTGAGCTGGATTTTGCGCTCGGCGAGGTCGGATCGGTATTCCTCCATGAGTCGCTCAAGATATTGGCGGTAATCAATGGGAGGATGCATGACCTGTTGGGAACCACGGGTGAATTCGAGCAATTCATTGATCATGTTCGTAAGGCGCTCGACCTGCTTGCGAATACGGCCAGAGGCGGTGCGGCGCATTTCGGGTGAGGCTTTTTCCATGTCGATGAGGTCCGCGGCGAGGCCGATGATATTGAGCGGGTTTTTAAAATCATGAACGATGGTTCGCGCGAATCGGCCAACGAGAGTGAGGCGCTCGACCTGGAGCACTTCGCGAATGTATTGCTGGTTAAAATCGCGGAGCTTCCAACTGAATTCGCGAACCAGGCTGATGGCGAGGCGAGGGCAGCCTTCAATCGCCTGGATCAAGGCTGCACGGGGAATGAAAACGCATTGAACATCCGACTCAGTAGTGGCGGTGGCGGAGCGGGGCGCTTCATCGAGGACCGCCATTTCTCCGAAGAAATCGCCGGCTGTGACGCGTGTGAGAGTGCGGCGTTCGTTACCGGAGAGGAGGGCGGAAATATTGACGGAACCTTCCTGAACGAGATAAAGACCATCACCGGGGTCGCCTTCATTGAAGATGACGGTTTTGGGAGGGAAGGATAGGGCGCGTGAATGGCTTTCGAGTTGGGCCAATTGAGTCGGGGTAAGCTCGGTGAACAATTTGCTCATTTGCAATGAGGGCATGATTTATATTTCGGCAATTGGCGGGGTTGCGTAAAGGAAACACATTGGATGAGGTGGGAAACCGGGGCGGAGAGGATGAGAAATTTGCGCAATTCAGAATCCGGGTTATCGTAGGCGGTTTTAACAGGGGTACATGGGCGCGGTCGGTTTGGAATTCAACGGAATTTGAAGCACCTCCCGAGACGGTTTGAGTGGGGATTTTTTTTCTCTGAAACCGGGAGGAAGGTGAGTCGATTTTAGGCCAGCTGAGTAGCTGGAAGTGAAAAATTTCTTCAAATACTAGTTGCAATGGAAAAAGCCGGTGGTATTATTCGCGCTCCGTTTCTCCAGGGGTTCTGGTAAACGTAGTTGTAACCCAAGATTTTATAGTCGTAATGCCGACCATTAATCAGCTCGTCCGAAAAGGGCGAAACAAGTTGAAGTACAAGAGCAAGTCGCCAGCTCTGGAGAACGCTCCTTTTCGTCGCGGCGTGTGCTTGCAAGTGATGACGCGTACCCCGAAAAAGCCGAACTCGGCGATGCGGAAAGTAGCGAAGGTTCGTTTGACGAACGGCTTTGAAGTGATAGCATACATCCCCGACGAAGGGCACAACCTGCAGGAACACTCGATCGTGTTGGTGCGGGGTGGGCGTGTCAAAGACCTTCCCGGGTTTCGTTATCACATCGTGCGTGGAACATTGGACGCTGCTGGCGTTGAGAAGCGCCGTGTGAGCCGTTCCAAGTATGGCGTGAAACGTCCAAAAGCGGCAGCCGCCAAAGCAGCTAAATAATTTGTAATATGTCCAGAAGACGTCAGGCAATTAAGCGGGAAGTAGCGGATGATCCAAAGTTCAACAGTGCTTTGGTGAGCCGGCTGGTGAACGTGGTAATGCAGGGTGGCAATAAATCGGTCGCCCAGCGCATTGTTTACGGAACGTTTGACCAGATCGCGGAGAAGAACCCGAGTTCAAATCCGTTGGAAATTTTGCAACGCGCGGTAGAAAACGCAAAGCCGCGATTGGAAGTGAAAGCCCGCCGGGTAGGTGGTGCGACTTACCAGGTGCCGGTGGAAGCAGCTCCTGAGCGTCAGTTGTCACTGGCGCTACGCTGGCTGGTAAATTTCGCGGATGGACGCAAGGGTCAGCCGATGACCGAAGCTTTGGCATCCGAGATCATGGATGCGTATCAAGGCCAGGGCAACGCGATCCGCAAGCGGGATGAGGTGCATAAGATGGCGCAGGCCAACAAGGCGTTTGCGCATTTCCGCTGGTAAAAAGATTTTAAACAAGGACGCCCCGTAAGGCTGAACCAATCGGGGCGTTTTTATTCTCCAGGAAAGAAGATGGAAGCAGTAGCAGATAAAAAGAATCAGTCGGTGAACTCACCGAACCGTCCTTATACACAGGAACGGACACGGAATATTGGCATCGCGGCGCACATTGACGCCGGGAAGACCACAACGACTGAGCGCATCCTTTTTTATACCGGATTGATCCACAAAATGGGAGATGTGGATGACGGGAATACGGTGACAGACTGGATGGAGCAGGAACGCGAACGCGGCATTACAATCACCTCCGCGGCGACGACATGCTACTGGACGCAAAAGGAAGATGGCCTTTCAAAGATGTACAAGGGTGTTCCTCATCGCGTCAACATTATTGATACTCCAGGACACGTGGATTTTACCGCGGAAGTCGAGCGCTCCATGCGTGTTTTGGACGGCGCTGTCGCGGTTTTCTGCGGTGTGGCTGGTGTGCAGCCGCAATCGGAAACGGTTTGGCGTCAGGCGACGAAATATAAGGTTCCGCGCATTGCTTTCGTGAACAAGATGGACCGCACAGGCGCGAATTTTGAAAATGCGGTTGATGAAATGCGCAAAAAACTGGGTGCGTATGCGTATCCGGTTGTAATTCCAATCGGCAAGGAAGATTACCTCAAGGGGGTGGTGGATGTCATCAGCCAAAAAGCGGTCATCTATGACGAAAGCGATGCTGCAGGATTGAAGTATGATGTCGTTGACATCCCGGATGATCTTAAGGCGCGTGCCCAGGAAGCGTTGAAGGAATTGATCGATGCTGTTTCCAATAAGGATGACGCGATCGCAGAGCTGGTGTTGGAAGATAAGCCGGTTACTCCTGAAATTTTAAAGAACGCAATTCGCCGTTTGACCTGCAAGCTGGAATTCGTTCCCGTGTTGTGCGGTTCTGCGTTCAAGAAGAAAGGTGTCCAGCCTTTGGTGGATGCAGTTATCGATTACCTGCCCTCGCCTTTGGACATTCCTCCTGCCCAGGGTCATATCCCTGGAACTGAAGATACGGCTGATGTCGTTTCAGATGACAGTGGGAAATTCTGTTCGCTGGCGTTCAAGCTCTGGACTGACCCCTACGTTGGGAAGCTGGTGTTTTTCCGTGTTTACAGCGGAATCCTTAAAAAGGGTGATACGATTTACAATCCCCGCACACGCAAGCGCGAACGCGTGAGCCGTGTGATGATGATTCAGGCTGACAAACGCCTGGACGTGGAAGCCGTGTATGCAGGTGATATTGCAGCTTTGGTGGGTTTGAGGAACATCACCACGGGCGATACACTTTGTAATGAAGATTACGACATCATGCTGGAACCCCCCACGTTCCCTGAGCCGGTCATCAGCATGGCGGTTGAACCAAAGACCAAGGCAGACCGGGAGAAGATGGGTGAAGGTTTGCAGCGTCTGGCTGAAGAAGATCCGACTTTCCGTTGCTTTACCAACGAAGAAACTGGCCAGTTGATTATTGCCGGGATGGGTGAATTGCACCTGGATATTATCCGGGACCGCCTTTTCCGCGAGTTCAAGGTGGAAGCCAGTGCTGGCGCTCCGCAGATTGCCTACCGCGAAACAATTACCAAGCCGGCTGAGGGTGAAGGGAAATTCATCCGCCAATCCGGTGGTCGCGGGCAATACGGTCATGCGATTATCAAGATCGAGCCGAATGAACGCGGCAAAGGTGTTGAGATTGAAAATAAAATCGTCGGTGGTGCGATTCCAAAAGAGTACGTTCCAGCGGTGATCGATGGAATTGAAGAAGCGATCAAGGGTGGCGTTATCGCCGGCTTCCAGATGGTGGATATTAAAGTCCAGATCGTTGACGGAACGTTCCATGAAGTTGATTCGAATGAATTGGCGTTCAAGATGGCGGGTATTTTTGCCTTGAAAGAAGCGACCAAGAAGGCGAGCGCGATTTTGCTCGAACCGATCATGAAAGTGGAGTGCACAACTCCTTCCGATTACCAGGGTGATATTGTCGGTGACTTGACCCGCCGTCGCGGGACCATCATGGGCATGGACACCAAGAACAATACGGTGATCGTGAATGCGCAGGTGCCTCTTGCGGAAATGTTCGGTTACGCGACTGCGATTCGTTCGCTGTCGAAAGGACGCGCGGCATACTCGATGGAACCGCTGGCGTTTGAGCCGGTGCCTTCCAATATTGCGAATACGATCATGGATTCGGCGAAAACAAAGCCGGCCGCACGCAGCTAGTATTTTAACAGTTTAATTAACCTAAATAGAAGTTTGTTCTTTTAAAGCTATGGCAGGACAACGCATACGCATCCGGTTGAAAGCTTATGACCACCGGGTGATTGATCAGTCAGCGCATGACATCGTAGAGACGGTGAAGCGCACCGGGGCCAGGGTAGCCGGCCCGATTCCGTTGCCGACGCGCGTCGAGCGTTTTACTGTTGGCCGTTCGCCGCACGCTGACAAGAAGTCGCACGAGACTTTTGAACAGCGGACGCACAAACGGTTGCTGGACATTATTGAACCCACCGCGAAGACGGTCGATGAGCTGAAGAAGCTGAACCTCCCGGCCGGCGTCGACATCACCATTAAAATCTAGTTACTATGCTCGGTTTGCTCGGAAAAAAATTAGGACAGACCCAGGTTTATGACGCCCAAGGCAACATTGTCCCTGTGACAGTGGTGCTGGCTGGCCCGAACCGTGTGGTGCAGGTCAAGACGGCGGAAACGGACGGATACAAAGCTGTCCAACTCGGCTTCGACGACCAAAAAGTGGAGAAGCGCCTGACCAAGGGTTTGGCTGGCCACTTTAAGAAACATAATGCTACCGCCACCAAGCGTTTGAAGGAATTTCGCGATTTCTCCAAGGAAGTGAAAGCGGGAGACGTGGTGGGTGCGGACCTGTTTGCCGTAGGCGATTTTATCGATGCGATCGGCGTCACGAAGGGGCGCGGATTTGAAGGTGTGGTCAAGCGTCACCGTTTTCGCGGTGGTGATAGCACTCACGGCGCGAAGGGCTGGCACCGTCGTTCGGGCGCAATCGGTCAACGGTTGTTTCCTGGAACGGTCATGCGCGGGATGAAGATGCCTGGGCACATGGGGCAGGTGCGTCGCACCACGCAGAATCTGGAAGTGATCCAGGTTCGTCCTGAGGAAAATGTTTTATTGATCAAGGGCGCAATCCCGGGTTCCAAAGGGGATTACGTTGTGATTCGCGAATCCAAGAAGAACCCGAAGAAAGCTGCGAATGCCGCAGCCAAGAAGTAAGAGCCAATGAAGGTTGCAATTAAGAATATCAATGGCAAGGAAGCAGGTGAATTGAACCTGTCTTTTGAGCCCGTGGAAGCGAGCAAGGGAGCCCAGGCGGTACACGATGTGGTCGTTGCCTATATGGCTGCCCAACGAAGTGGAACCGCGTGCACTAAAACCATGGGTGAAGTGGCCGGCAGCGGCAAGAAGCCCTGGCGCCAAAAAGGGACTGGCCGCGCACGTGCGGGTTCATTCGCATCCCCTTTGTGGCGTGGTGGTGGTGTCGTGTTCGGTCCAAAGCCGCGCGATTTTTCCAAGAAAGTGACCAAGAAAACCCGTCAACTTGCCTTGCGCAAGGCTTTTACCGAGCGAGTGAATGCGGGTGACGTGGTGGTGATTGACGAAATCAAGCTGGATACGCCAAAAACAAAAACCTTTGTAAACCTATTGCGTGGGTTTGAGGCGGATAAAGGCGCGCTGATCGTTGCCGATTCGGGGAATGAGAACTTGACCCGGGCCTCTCGCAATGTGGAGTCGGTGGAGCTGACGAGCAGCAGCAACCTGAACACTTATCAATTACTGCGTTACAACAAAGTGCTGATTACCCGGAGCGCGATGGAAGCGTTGGATCAGCGTTTGAAGCAGGATTAAGGAACCCCTTGCAATGAAGAGTTTTGATGTTATTAAAACAGTTCGCCTGACCGAAAAGGGAACTCGTTTAAGCGACAAGTTCAACCAGTACACGGTGATTGCGGACGTGCGGGCTAATAAGACGCAGATTCGCAAGGCCATCGAAGAATTGTTCAAAGTGAACGTCCTGGCCGTGAACACGTTGAATGTGCACGGGAAATTCCGCCGTCAACGCACGGCGCAAGCCGGTCAGACTTCCGATTGGAAGAAGGCCCTGGTGACGTTGAAAGAAGGGCAGAAAATCAGCCTTTTATAATAGAGAATTTGTATGCCAGTTAAGACTTTTAGACCATTAACGCCGAGCACGCGATATATCACAATCGCGGACTATTCCGAGATTACCAAGCGCAAGCCGGAGAAGAGCCTTGTCCATACCCGCAAGAAAACGGGTGGACGCAACTCTTACGGACGGGTGACCAGCCGCGGTCGCGGCCAGGGACACAAACAGAAAGTGCGCCTTGTTGATTTCAAGCGGAACAAGTTTGGGGTGGAAGCGAAAGTGATCGCGATTGAATATGATCCGATCCGCACCGCACGGCTTGCTTTGCTGGAATATCAGGATGGCGAGAAGCGCTATATCATCGCTCCGGTTGGCCTGAAAGTCGGCGCTACACTGAACAGTGGACCGAGTGCCGCTCCTGACCTGGGGAATGCGTTGCCGCTGAAAAACATCCCGGTTGGAATCAATATTCACAACATTGAAATGACTCCGGGACGTGGCGGACAGATGGTTCGTTCCGCCGGTGGTGAGGCGACTTTGATGTCGAGGGACGAAGGATATGCCCAGATCCGTTTGCCAAGCGGTGAAATTCGCCGTGTGAATGAAAATTGCCTGGCTACCATTGGCCAGGTTGGGAATACCGAGCATGAAAATGTTCTGTTGGGCAAAGCGGGGCGCGCGCGTCATCGCGGGATTCGCCCATTGAGCCGTGGTGTTGCGAAGAACCCGGTGGACCATCCGATGGGTGGTGGCGCCGGCAAGACCTCTGGTGGCGGACATCCGGTGACTCCATGGGGTGTGATTACCAAGGGCAAGAAGACCCGTCCGAAATTTAAATATTCGAACCGATTTATTGTGGTGCGCCGAGATGGACGCCCACCCAAAGTGAAGTAATATATGGGACGTTCAATTAAGAAAGGCCCTTTTGTCGAGGGGCACCTGCTGGAGAAGATCGCAAAAATGACCTCCACGGGGAGTAAAAAGCCGATCAAGACCTGGTCGCGCCGTTCTACGATTACCCCGGATTTTGTTGGACATACGTTCAACGTTCACAACGGCAAGATTTTTCAACCTGTGTTTGTGACCGAAAACATGGTCGGCCATAAATTGGGTGAGTTTGCCTTGACCCGCACGTTTAAGAAACACGGTGCGCATACGGCCAAGGCTGAAGCCAAATAGTATTTATATGGAAGTTCAGGCAATTACGAAAAACGTGCGGATGAGCGCGCAAAAGATGCGGGAAGTGGTCCGCCAGATCCAGGGGCTGCCCGCGTTGCACGCGGTGGCGGTGCTGGGTGCTGTGCCGCGGAAATCCGCGCGCCTGGTTCAGAAGACGCTGAAGAGCGCGATCGCCAACGCCGAGAATAACAACAATGCGCGTCCGGAGAGCCTGGTGGTGAAGGAAGCTGTCGCGGGACAGGCGACCACGCTCAAGCGGATCGTGCCAAAAGCGCGCGGTTCGATGGGCCCGATCCTGAAGCGCAATTGCCATATCAAGATTGTATTAACCGATAATTCCGCCGAATAATATGGGACAAAAAGCTAACCCAACAGGACTTCGGATGGCGCTGACGAAAGATTGGCGCTCGAAATGGTATGCCGACAAGAAAGAGTTTGGCAAACTGTTGAATGAAGACCGCCAGATCCGCGATTTGCTGAAGAAGAAGCTCGAGACCGCATCCGTACCCCGGATTGGGATTGAGCGCGCCGCGACCCGCTGCCGGATTACCATTTTCACCGCACGTCCTGGTGTAGTGATTGGCCGCAAGGGAGCTGAGATCGACAAGATCAAGGAAGAGATCAGCAAGATGACCGGCAAGGAAATTTACGTGGACATCCAGGAAGTGAAGAATCCTGAGACGGACGCGCAATTGGTTGCCGAGAACATCGCGTTGCAGCTTGAGCGCCGTATTTCGTTCCGCCGCGCGATGAAGAAAGCGGTGCAGACGACGATGGATTTCAAGGCTGTGGGAATCAAGGTTCGCTGCGCAGGGCGATTGGGCGGCGCTGAGTTGGCCCGGGTGGAAAGCTACCATGAAGGAAGCGTGCCGCTGCACACCTTGCGTTCGAATATCGATTACGGATTTGCCGAAGCGCATACTGTTTACGGCAAGCTCGGAATCAAAGTTTGGATTTGCAAAGGCGAAAACAAGCCTGAGAAGAACACGCAGAGTTCCAACCGTGTGGAAGCGAGCGCGACGCCGGAACCGGCTCCCGCGAACGTTTGATCAGAAACCTGGAACAAAATTTAATTTAGGAGAGAGAGTTTACTATGGCCATGATGCCCGCAAGAGTGAAGTACCGCAAAATGCAGCGCGGAGCGCGCCGTGGATTAGCCACGCGCGGAAACGCGGTTGCCTTTGGCGAGTATGGACTGCAGGCCCTCGATCGTTGCTGGATGGATACGAAGCAAATCGAGGCAGCGCGTGTCGCGATCACCCGTTTCATGAAACGGCGCGGCAAGGTCTGGATTCGGATTTTTCCGGACAAGTCCTTTACCAAAAAGCCGTTGGAAGTGCGAATGGGTACTGGCAAGGGCGGCGTGGAATCGTGGGTGGCGGTGATTCGTCCCGCAAACGTGTTGTTTGAAGTGGACGGGGTGACGGAAGCGGTGGCTCGTGAGTGCATGCGCCTGGCGGCATCGAAGTTGCCGATCAAAACCAAGTTTGTGTCACGCCATGCGATGGCGGCCTAAGAAAAGGCTGAGAAAAGAGCTTAAAGCAAAGCGTAAAGATCGAACATGAAGAAAGCGAATTTCAAAGATTTAACCGCAACGGAGTTGAACGCGAAGAGCCGCGACCTCCGCCAGGAAATGTTTAACCTGCGGTTGCAGCAGGCGAGCAGCCAGTTGGAAAAGCCGTCCCGTTTGCGCGAGTTGCGCAAGGACATTGCCCGGATTGAAACCCAGCTTTCCGTTTTGCGAAACAAAGCCGCTTAATGATTTGACGTATATGGTTGAAGGACAAACAGCCCGCAAGCATCGTAAGGAACGAACCGGAGAAGTGGTTTCGGACAAGATGGACAAGACCATTGTCGTCCGAGTGGAACGCCGTTTTCGCCATCCCAAGTTCAAAAAAGTCGTGACGCAGTACAAGAAGTTTTACGCGCATGACGAGAAGGAGGAGGCGAAGATTGGAGATGTGGTTCGGATTGAAGAGACCCGCCCGCTTTCGAAGTCAAAATCCTGGCGCCTGGTGGAAGTGGTGGAAAAGGGCGAGGTGTCTGCCGCGGCTGCCTAATTACAAAGAGACATTATGTTGCAAGTTCGTTCAATTTTAGATGTTGCCGATAATACGGGCGCGAAACGTGCCGCTGCTATCGGCGTGATCGGCCGGAATCAGATGTATGCCCATGTGGGCGACGTGATCAAGGCCCATATCAAGGAAGCCGCCCCGGACGGGACGGTGAAGAAGGGCGATGTAGTCAATGCCGTGATTGTGCGAACGAAGCAGGCAATTCGCCGGAATGACGGGAGCTATCTGCGGTTCGATTCCAACGCGATTGTGATCATTGACAAGGAAAACAATCCTCGTGGAACGCGCATTTTCGGGCCGGTGGCCCGCGAGCTGCGGGACAAGAAGTTCATGAAAATTATTTCGCTGGCCCCTGAAGTTATTTAATTTGCATATGGCTAAACAGCATGTGAAGAAAGGCCAGGAAGTGGTGATCATCGCGGGGTCCGAGCGTGGCAAACGCGGCAAGATCATCGAAGTCATTCCCGGCAAGAACCGAGTGATTGTGGAAGGTGTGAAAATCATTAAGAAGCACACACGCCGGAACCAGAACAATCCCGAAGGCGCGATTATTGAACGTGAAGGAACCGTTCACCTCTCGAACGTGGTGAGCGCTGAGCAATATGATGCGCGCGCAGGCAAGAGTGGCGCAACAACGAACAGCTAAGAGAAATGAATTCCAGACTTTACCAGAAGTATAATAAGGATGTTCGGGACGCTTTGAAAGAGAAGCTGAACAAGAAGAACATTCATGAAGTCCCCCGGATGGAGAAAATCGTGATTAACATGGGGGTGAGCGCCTCGCTTGAAAAAGCGGCTGTGGACGATGCGGCGAAAGATTTGGCGATGATTACCGGTCAAAAGCCGGTCGTGAGCCGAGCCCGTAAAAGTATCGCGAACTTTAAATTGCGCCAAGGTCAGGCGACTGGCTGTTACGTGACTCTGCGCCGGGACATGATGTATGAGTTTTTTGATCGCCTGGTTGCGACGGCGCTCCCGCGTATTCGTGATTTTCGCGGAGTTTCCCGCCGTTCATTCGACGGGCGCGGTAATTATTCGCTGGGCATTCCTGACCAGACCATTTTCCCGGAGATTGAACTGGACAAAATCAAGCGGCAGCAAGGGATGGACATTACCATCGTGACGAACGCGCGGACAAACGAGGAAGCGCTGGAGTTGTTGAAGGCGATGGGAATGCCTTTCTCAGAACGTTAAAATTTAAGAAGAAGATATGGCCAAGACAGCATGGTTCGAGCGCAATAAGCGCAAGGCGGAAACGGTGAAGAAATACGCCGCGCTCCGCGCCGAATTGAAAAAGAAAAAAGATTACGCTGCCCTTCAGAAATTGCCCAGGGACGCGAGCCCAACACGGTTGGTGAACCGCTGCTCGATGAGCGGACGGCGCCGTGGGTATATCCGCAAATTTGCCTGTTCCCGATTGACGTTCCGCGAAGCGGCGTTGAATGGACTGATCCCAGGCGTAACCAAAGCGAGCTGGTAAAATGAGCGATCCTGTAGCAGATATGTTGACCCGCATTCGGAATGCCAATAGCGCATCCCTGAATGACGTGGCGGTGAATTACTCACGCTTGAAGGAGAACATTGCAAGCATCCTGAAGCGCGAAGGGTACCTGGCTGATTATTCGGTCGAGGGCCAAAATGTGAAGACCTTGAAGCTGAAGCTGAAGTACAATGGCCGCAAAGGTGTCATTGCCGGGCTGAAGCGTGTCAGCAAACCGGGTCTGCGCCGATATGTCGGCGCGACAGAAATTCCCCGCGTGCTGAATGGGATGGGGATTTCGATTGTATCCACGCCCAAAGGTGTGATGACGGGGACGGATGCCCGCAAGGAAAACGTCGGGGGCGAACTCGTTTGTTTTGTTTGGTAATTTAGGAAGATTATGTCACGAATCGGTAAAATTCCGGTATCGATCCCGGCGAAAGTCAAAGTTGAGGTCAAAGACCG
>JBQCGE010000166.1:0-4706 GCA_051955955.1 Verrucomicrobiota bacterium | reverse complement strand
CTCGCTTCTCGCCAACCCAGGATTTGTAAACGCAGCAAAACAGGATTTCCGCCTGACGCCTGATTCGCCCGCGCATAAACTTGGGTTCCAGCAGATTGATCTGAGCAACGTAGGGCCTCGAAAAGCAGCGGACTTGAAATAAGAGTCCGATTTTGACTCCGACGCAATCAGCCTGGAAGTATAACCGGTTCGGTTGCGCCCGTTCGAATCTGCGCCTTGCGGTGCTGGCGAAGCGAACCGTTAATCAGTGAGGCTTCAAACATTTCCCGGTTGATTGCCTGGGCGGCCGCGGCCCCATCGCCGGCGGCAATAATCATCTGACAATTTGCGGGGGTAACACACCCGGCGGCGTAAAGACCCGGAACACTCGTTCGCTGGCAGCGATCAACGATGATTTCTCCGCTCGTATCGAGCCTGGCTCCGAGTTGTTGCGCGAGTCGGTTGTGAACAATATCGCCGCGAGTTGTAAAAAGTGAGTCCGCCAGGAGTTTTGAACCGTCAGCGAGTTTTACCCCGGTCATGAACCCTTTATGATGCTCGACTGAATCAATTTTCTCGCAGTAAATTGGCACTCCATACTCCTTCAACCATTTAGCATGTGTTTCATCCCATGCCGCTGGTTCACCGTTGGTCAATAACATGACGCATTCGGTAAAAAGCATGATGCCCAGGGCGTATTCCACCGCTTCGTTGTTGTGCCCGGAGATAATGACCCTTTTTCCCTGGACGCGGTATCCATCGCAATCCTTGCAGAAGAACATGCTCTTGCCGATGCACTCGTTTACGGCCGGGATCTTCGGGGGCAAATGATAAATGCCAGTGGCTAAAAGAAGTTTCTCGCAATCGAACTGGTTTTTCCTGGCAGCCAATTGAAATCGACCATCCACGCGTTCGATCGACTCGACTTCCTCCTTAACGAATTCCGCTCCGTAACGAGAGGCTTGCTCGCGACCGCGGCGCAAAAGTTCATTACCATCGATGCAATCCGGAAATCCGAGGTAGTTCTGGACTTCGGGCTCCCAAATGGCGAGCGATTCGCCCGCATCGATCACCAACACATCGCGGAGCGCCCGAGCTAAATAAATGGCAGCGGAAAGTCCAGCAAGACCGCCCCCCACGACGATCACCTCGCGTGAACGTTCGACGGGCGGATTCTCCGGCACAATTGCCGGTTGAATCGGATCAGGCAGTTCCTTGTATCCGGGGCGATCCATTGTAGGTGACTATGGCCCGATTACCTGGAATTGCCGCTTGGGCCTTTTCCTCCCTGTGAACGAATGACAGGTTTCGGGCGTGATTGCAGTCGGGGCGGGAGAACTTTTTGAATTTTCATCGGGCACCTTTGGAGCGGGAGGTTGACTTTGATTTCCCTGCCCTGCTCGGGTGAATCCTGCGGCTGCGAGGTTCTGAGTAAATTGTGTTTTGGCGTGAATTGCCACTGAGTTCAACGGGCCCTGTGCTGCGGCGTTCCGCGCTTTTCACAGAACGTTGGGAACGACCCTTTGCGTTCCCGATGGAGGAACGCTGCTTTTTTGCAGCGGTTGAAGCCCTGGTTGCAGGACGTCCATTTGCTTGTCTTCCGCGTGAATTAATTCCTGACTTCATAATAGGTGGCCACAACACCGGGGCCAAAACTTCTCCAATCATAAATTTGCCGCGCTGGAATGCCGGGACAATCGGGTTATGCCTTTAATCTGCATACGGGAGCCCTGAACGAAGGTGGGCAAAAACCTGACTCACAAGAGTGATTGGGCCCAATTGCAGCAAAATTGGCGTGTTGAGAAAATGCGCGTCAACGTTCGGATATTTAGAGAATCCATTGATGAGAATTTTATATGTCCATGAGCGATTTGGCGCGCTTGGGGGCGCTGAAGCAAACGCTTATATCACGGCGCGCGAGTTGAAATCCAAGGGGCATGAAATTGGTTTGTTGCATGGGGCGGGAACCGGTCGCGGAGAAGAAAACTGGCGAACAGTGTTTTCAACCGCCTACTCGCTGGAGAATTCGGGCGACATTAAATCCAGCGTGCTCAGTGCTTGGCGCAAATTCGAGCCAGAGGTGGTTTACGTTCATAAAATGCCGGACATGAATGTGATCGAGGCACTGGTTGAGTCCAATCTGCCATTGGTGCGCATGGTGCATGACCACGACATCTACTGCATGCGCAGTTACAAATACTTTTATTTTAACCGCAAGATTTGCACCCGCTCCGCTTCGTTGTATTGCGTCTATCCTTGCGCGGCATTCGTAAAGCGCAACCGGAGCGGTGGATTCCCATTAAAGCTGGTCAGCTATTTTGAAAAACGCAAAGAGATCGAGCTAAACAAGCGATTTGACCGGATGATATCGGTATCCGGCTTCATGAAGAATGAACTGCTGAAGAATGGTTTTGATGCCCGGCGCGTGGAAATTCACCCGCCCATTCCCCCGCCGGGGGACCCGAATTTGCGCAGTTCATTCAGTGATCGAAACCTGATCATCTATGCGGGACAAATCATTCGTGGAAAAGGAGTGGATGTATTGCTCAAATCGCTCGCCCTGCTAAAAACCCCGTTCGAGTGCATCATCCTGGGGGATGGCAGCCACAAGGCTTTTTGCGAAAAATTATCCCGCAAGTTAGGCCTTGAAGATCGCGTTTCATTCAAGGGATTCGTGCCACAGGAGGAATTAAAAACCTATTACCAGGAATGCACGGTTGTGGCGGTGAGTTCGCTTTGGCCGGAGCCCATCGCCACGATTGGTTTGGAGGTGATGCGGTATGCCTTGCCTGTGGTGGCTTTTGACGCGGGCGGGATCAACGATTGGCTCGTCAATAACTACAATGGGTACCTCGTGCCCTGGAATGACAAGCGCGCATTCGCTAATGGATTGGAACGGCTCTTAAAGGACAAACAACTCGCAAGGAGAATGGGCGGGAACGGTCTTGAGTTGGTAACCAAAAAGTTCGATTTCCAGGGATACATCAACGGTCTAGAAAATCTCTTTGAAACGGTCATCCGGGAAAAACAAGGAACGCCGGAAGCAGCCCTGGCGAGCCACTAGATGTAATACATTTTTTCCTTGTTCATGCTTTCCTCAAGTAGGTCCTGGAAGCTGATCGAGTTGGTTGAATCGTCGAGGGTCTTTTGGAGATTCTTCCAGATTTTCCTGAGTTCGGGCGGGCATTGCGGATCGTTGATGGCAGGCGAATCAAAGACTTCCCCATGCACGCAACGGATGACGTCCCCAAATGAGATTTCCGCAGGGGGACGAGCGAGGAGATATCCGCCTTCCTTGCCCCGCTGGCTTTTAACGATCTGTTGCGATTTCAATTCGAGAAGAATCTGGACCAGGTAATTGGAGGGGATGCCCTGCTCTTTGGCCAGGTCATCCACGCGCACGGATTTGCCGAGATGGAATTGGCGAGCAAGACCAAGCACAGCACGGGCAGCGTAATCGCTCTTAACAGATAGCTTCACTGGGGAAACGTTAGGGGATGCGTCAAACCGGGGCAAGGGAGTTGAATGCAATTGCGCAATGTGTTGCTGGCTTCCAGTTGCCACAGATTCGGTCAAACGTGTAACCTCTGGCGTAAGGAATGAAAAACGGTGTCAGAACTGGGTTGGTTTATTCAGATGAATACTTAAAGCATGTGAATCCGCCGGGGCACCCCGAAAGCACGCGACGCGCGGAAGTCGTGATGAAAGGACTGACAGATTCCGGGTTGATGGCGAAGTTGAAACGAATCGAACCCAGGGTGGCAAGCCGTGAAGAAATCCTTCGTTGCCATACGGCGCCCTACTTTGACATCGCCAGGCACGATGTCGAGGCAGGTGAAGGTCAACTGAGCACGGGTGATACGAACATCTGCCCGAATTCGTTCAAAACAGCTTTATTGGCCGCTGGAGGGGTAATCGCTGCAGTCGATCAGGTCATGCAGGGAGAAGTTGACCATGCATTTTGCGTGGTTCGCCCCCCAGGGCATCACGCAATGAAAAGCCGGGGCATGGGCTTTTGCATTTTCGACAACATCGCGATCGGCGCGCGCCATGCAATCGCAAAACACTCAGCAGGCAAGGTGTTGATCGCGGACTGGGACGTGCATCAGGCAATGGCACCCAGGATATTTTTTATGATGATGACCAGGTGCTGTTCTTTGATTGCCACCAGCATCCCTGGTACCCGGGGTCAGGAAATGCCGACGAGACAGGAACCGGGCGCGGATTGGGCTTTACCATTAACTGTCCCTTCCCGGCAGGTTCCGGCCGGCAGGACAGATTGGGCGCCTTTGAAGGAAAACTGGTGGAAGCGGCGAACCGGTTCAAACCGGATTTGATCATGATTTCAGCGGGCTTCGATTCTCGCGTTGGAGATCCCCTGGGCAACTTCACACTTACAGACCAGGATTTTGTTGACCTCACGCGGGTGATGCTGCACCTCGCAAACGAGCATGCGGATGGTCGGGTGGTGTCTGTGCTGGAAGGCGGTTATAATTTGCGCGGCTTGATGAAAGCAACCACCGCGCACGTGAAGGCGCTCCTTGGCGAGGCGTGATAAAAATTACACCTCAACGCTCAGCCCGGGTTGCGGTTGGATCACTTTGATCTTTGGATAGCGTGACCGGATTTGTTGCTCAAACCATTGGCGCGAATCGTGATCTCCATGCCCGAGCAACACTGTTCGCGGATCCACCTGCCCTACAAAATCGAGCAGGTCATCGCGATTC
>JBQCGE010000165.1:0-13857 GCA_051955955.1 Verrucomicrobiota bacterium | reverse complement strand
TCGTATGCCACACGCGCGCAAAAAACACCAGCCGCGTAGTGCTTCGAACAAGACGAATGCAGCCGAAATGAAAATGATGACGCGGGGGATGTCAGCCAGAGGCGCGAAAACACCGGCAATGATCAAGCCAAGAGCGATCATCAATCGAAGGACCCGACCGCCTGTTCCAATATTTGGTTTGAAATTCATTTTGGTAACTCTTTCTCGTTGCGGATTCGATTTAGCTCATCATACAGCCTTTGCAGGCTGGTCGGCTGCAATGCTCCAATTTCATTCAGCGCCTCGCGATAGGCAGGCGTTGCACGTCCCCCAGCCAGGATTGAGATCTCCTGCGGCAAATGCGATCGCAGAAGTGCTAATTCCTTCCCAAGTTTGTTGTCGTCTGGCGGATAAACAATACTCAATGCCACGGCTGCTGCCCGGTTGTCCACCGCCGCAGCCGCAATTTCAACTGGTGGTAAACTCGGCCCGAGATAAATCACGTTCCAACCGACATCCGAAGCCGCCGCGGCAACCATTACAGCGCCCAATTCGTGCAGTTGCCCAATGGGCGTCGTGACTACGAGAGTGGGCGCATTCTGAGTTGGCACGAATGCCCGAGTTGAGGCCAACAGATACTCACGAATTACGACACTCGCAAAATGTTCGTTTGCGGCAGTCAGTTCTCCAGTTCGCCATTTTTCCCCGATTTCCTCAGTGAGCGGGGCGATGACGCGCTCGAGCGATCCGTGAGAGCCAAAACGCAGGGCGGACTTGCGCAGGGTTTCTGTCAGGCCGATCCGGTCCATGGCTTCAACCGCCTTCAGAACATCTCGGACGAAAATCAAATCGGAACTTTGTTGAGGGTCGTTTTGCAGCGTGTGATTTGAACTGTTTTCTTTCCTCCAGAGCTGTTCGAGATCTTCTGTGCTTAAATGCGCTATGCTGCCAATCGGATGCCCAGCTCGGGTCAGTTGCCGGAACAGGCCCAACCGATGGACGTCCTCCTCTGAATAGAGGCGACGCTTACCCTCCGAACGTGCGGGTTTCACCGCTCCATAGCGTTTCTCCCACACTCGAATCACGTGCTGTGAAAGCCCGGTGCGCTTACAGACAAGATTCATTGTTAAACCGGCTGACATAGACAATTTCTAGACTGCGAATTCCAACAATCGCAAGAACTTCCGTTGGTTGCACTGAATATCACTACTTGTAATTATAGACGAAAGTTTGACAAAGTAAAGCTAGTATAGTAGACAATAGATAGACAAAGATAAGGTTTCCATGAATAAAAACGCTATCGTGATCGGTGCAGGTCCAGGTGGGTTAGCCACTGCAATGCTTCTGGCATCGGCAGGAGTTCGCGTTCGCATCTTCGAACGGCTGCCCCACGCTGGAGGGAGAACCTCCAGCCTCGAAGCCCAGGGCTTCCGATTTGACCTTGGTCCAACCTTCTTTCTTTACCCTCAAGTGCTGGAGGAGATTTATCGCGCGTGTGGGCGGGAGCTTCGCAAGGAAGTGGAAATGGTGCGTCTTGACCCTCAGTATCGAATTCAATTTGGTCAAGGCGGTGAACTGGATTGTACCTCAAACGTTGAGCGGATGACGGCGGAAATTGCGCGACTTTGTCCAGGTGATGCTCCGGGCTTTGCGCGATTTGTAGAGGATAACCGGCGCAAGTTCAGTTTATTCAAACCCTGCATTGAGCACGCATTTCTAGGGCTGCGCGACGTTGTGAACATGCGAATGCTGAAACTTCTGCCGGAAATCAAACCGCAACTCTCTGTTGAAAAGTATCTGCGGCAATACTTTCAGGATGAGCGGGTGCGCCTGGCCTTCTCCTTTCAATCGTAGTATCTCGGTATGTCCCCTTTCCAATGTCCCAGCCTGTTCTCCATCCTCTCCTTTCTTGAGTATGAGTATGGTGTTTTCCACCCGATCGGCGGGTGCAGCGCGATCACTCGTTCAATGCTCCAGATTTGCGAAGATCTCGGTGTTGAGATTTCGCTGGGGGAAGCGGTTCGTGAAGTTCTTTTCGCGGGCCGAAGGGCAACGGGAGTCAGAACCGATTCCGGTTCTCACTTTGCGGACGCAGTTGTGATCAATGCTGATTTCGCCCGCGCCATGGAACGCCTGATTCCAGATTCTCTCCGGAAGCGCTGGTCCAATCGCAAGCTCACGCAGAAGAAGTTCTCGTGTTCGACGTTTATGCTGTATCTCGGTGTGGATGGTCGCGACGAACTTCCGCATCACACAATTCACATCTCGTCGGACTATCATAAGAACCTGGGAGATATCGAGTCGGGTCACATCTTGAGCGACGATCCGTCCATTTATATCCAGAACGCATCTGTCACGGACCCTACCCTCGCTCCGAAAGGCCAGAGCACACTTTATATCCTGGCGCCTGTTACTCATCAGCACGAGAACGTCGACTGGAATCGTGAGCGCGATCGGTTCCGCTCTGTGGTCCTGCAGCAGGCCGAAAAAGCGGGTTTTGCCAACCTGCAGAATCGCATCCGCTACGAGCGAATCATCACTCCGGCCGATTGGGATCAACGGTACGAAATTTACAAAGGGGCAACTTTTAATCTCTCGCACACGCTTGGCCAATTGCTTCACCTCCGCCCGCGAAATCGGTTTGAAGATGTTGATGGCGTCTATCTCACCGGCGGCGGCACTCATCCGGGGAGTGGTTTGCCCGTTATTTTCGAATCAGCGCGAATCACATCTAAACTATTGCTGGAGGATTTGGGTGTGCCTCTCCAGAACGTAAAGCACGCCGAGACAGAGCTCCCTCTTTCCCCTGCCTCATCCTTGTGCCCATGACGCAGTTGCTACCAATCGAGTGGATTGAAGGTGAGGGAGCCCCCGCTCCTCCTCATTTGCATCAAAATGCGGTCGTGCAGAACGCTGCCAGTAAGGCCCGAGCAGGATTTGAGGAATGGAAAAAGGTTTCGCTCGCCAATCGTCTGGCGGTTGTGGCGCTGCTTAGGTCGACGCTTGCCGCGAGGGCAGAAAGCATCTCGCGGGAACTTTGCGGCGAGCGCGATTCGGAAGAATTTCTCGTTTCGGAAATCATCCCGTTCCTGGACGCCTGCAAATATCTCGAAAAAAACGCGGGCAAGCTGCTGCGGAGTAAAACGCTCAACAGTTGTTGGAATCCTGTTTGGCTCCGCGGTGTACGCCACGAACTCGTGAGAGAACCGTTTGGTGTCGTGCTTATCATCGGACCTTCCAATTATCCATTCTTCCTGCCTGCAGTGCAGTGCCTGCAGGCGACAACGGCTGGGAATGCTGTCCTGCTCAAGCCTGCGATTGGTGGCGAAGCCGCCGCCAGCGTTCTCGAAGCACTCTTTCGAAGCGCAGGTCTACCCAGGAACGTTGTTCAAATTCTCCCGAGCTGTCCCTCCGTCGCTCTCGAAGCTCTCGCTGGCTTCGTGGATAAGGCAGTTCTGACGGGTTCGCTTCAGACCGGACGAGCGGTCCTTACCCAGGCTGCAGGATCTGTGACACCAACCGTGGTTGAACTTTCCGGATGCGACGGAGTCCTGATCTATCCCGACGCCGATCTCAATCTTGCTGCTGAATGCGTTGCATTTGGTCTCACGCTGAACTCGGGTCACACGTGCATCGCCCCTCGACGCGCCTTTGTTTGGAGGGAAGTCGCAGAACCGTTCCAACAAGCATTGGCAGCGGCGCTCGCGCGTCGTCCAGGTATTGTTCTGAGCACCAACAAACATGCGGGAATCAGCAAAGTAGTTTTCGATGCGGTGCATCGGGGCGCTCGGCTGCTGCATGGCTCGGTGAGTGATTGTGCAATTCATGCGCCGATTGTATTCGGCAATGTCAGCCCGGAGAGTCCGCTTCTCCTCAATGAGAACTGGGGCCCGGTGCTTTCGGTAGTAACGATTGAGGACGAAGAGGAAGCCGTCCGGGTGTTCAATCGTTCTTCGTTTGGGCTTGGGGCTTCGATTTTTACTCGTTCCAGAAAGAAGGCGCGTGCCGTAGCGGGATCGTTAGTTGCTGGTTCCATCTGCATTAACGACATCATTGTTCCGACGGCGGATGGCCGCGTTCCCTTCACCGGGAGAAAGCAGAGCGGGTTCGGTGCTACGAGAGGAGGTGAAGGTTTGCTTGAGATGTCCGCGCTGAAGGTAATCTCCTCTCGCTCCGGGCGGGCCTATCTTCACCTTCGAGCATCGACGAAAAAGTTGCCGAATGAACTCAAGTTTCTGTCTGCCTACAGCGAGTTCGCTTATGGCCGGAAAATGCGTGGCTTTGTTGCAATGTGTTCCGCTTTATTCAGCTCACGGTCTTCAAACTGTTCTCCAAATCATAACGAAATATGAATGACAATCTCCCCATAGCAGTCGTCGGTGCCGGCCTCGGGGGCCTCGCCGCAGCATGCACTCTCGCCGCCCGAGGATACCGGGTGCTCCTTTTTGACAAGAATAAGTGGG
The DNA here is from genome assembly GCA_051955955.1 of Verrucomicrobiota bacterium. Classification (GTDB taxonomy): domain Bacteria; phylum Verrucomicrobiota; class Verrucomicrobiia; order Limisphaerales; family SXQI01; genus DASVNK01. The sequence continues at coordinate 9,415 of JBQCGE010000165.1, read as the reverse complement.
GTGGAGGAAAGGCGGCGGTATTAGAGAAGGACGGTTTCCGTTTCGACATGGGGCCAACAATCCTGACCCTTCCGAGGGTTCTCCGTCGCATTTTTTCGGAAGCGGGCCTAAAGCTTGAAGATCATTTGGAAATGACTCGCCTCGACCCGCAGTGGCGCTCTTTCTTTTCGGATGGTTCCGTGCTCGACCTTCACCAGGACACCACCCAAATGAGTTCTGAGCTGGATCGTTTTTCTGCTGCCGGGACGGGTCATTCGTACCAGGAGTTGATGGCACTTTCGGAGCGACTTCATAAGATATCCGACCGTTACTATTTTTGGAAATCGATCGGTGGACTTCGGGATATGTTTGACGCGAAGAACCTCGCACGAGGGGGAACGCTGAAAGATGTCCTTTCAATGCGCATGGGGAGCACCGTGGGGGGAACCTTTCGCCGCTACATCAAGGACCGCCGTGTCTCTCAGATGCTCGATCATTTCACGCAATATGTAGGCTCCTCTCCCGATGCCTCACCTGCGGTGCTATGCGGGATTGCCCACATGCAAACGAGCGAAGGAGTGTGGTATCCGAAAGGTGGGACAAGAGGAGTAGCAGTGGCATTGGAGAAGCTCGCCCATGATCTCGGTGTGCACACAATGTACGGCACACAAGTGAACGTCATTGAAACCAATCGCGCTGGAGTCAAGTCCGTACTCACAAGCACCAACACTCGCCATGAGGTCAGTGCGGTGGTTTCAAACGCCGATTCTGTTCGCACGCACCGTGAGCTTTTGGATGATGCCAGGTACGCGGCAATGTTCGACCGCCGGCGTTCGTATGAGCCTGCCTGTTCTGGCGTTGTCCTCTATCTCGGCTTAAAGCAGCGATATGAACATCTCCTTCACCACAATTTTGTTTTCTCGCGAGATCCCCACGAAGAGTTTGATCATATTTATCGTCGCGGCGAGCCTGCGCCCGACCCGACCTGTTACTTGTGCGCACCTTCAGTCACGGATCCAACCGTCGCTCCACGGGGTGGGGAGGCGTTGTATGTCCTGGTACACACACCTTATCTCCGGCCGAACCAGGATTGGTCGAGCATTCTGCCAGCGTATCGGAAAATTATTCTTGAGAAGCTGAAATCTACCGCCGGTCTCACAGACATTGAGGACCGCATAGTTTTTGAATCACATTTGACGCCGCAAGATATCCATGACCGCTACCGCGTTCTGAACGGCGCGATTTACGGGCTTGCCAGCCATGGTCGCTTTTTTGGAGCGTTCAAGCCAGGTAATCGAGCGAAGTTACCGGGCCTTTATCTCTGCGGCGGAGCGGCTCATCCGGGGCCTGGAATGCCCATGGTCATGATGTCTGGCTGGATCGCTGCAGATGCGCTGGATCAGGACTTCAGCCGGTCTGGTAAAATTCGCAGCCGGGCTAACGACAGGGTGCATTCATGAACCAGGTCGTTGATCAAACCGGAGAAACGTGTGGAAGGAGGACGGAATTCGTCCCGCGGATATCACCGCTTTTGCTCTCGCTGTTCCAGCGATACGTTCGATTTTATTTGGGGAGGCATTTCAGTTCGTTTTTTGTCATGCATCCTCTACCGCACTTTGATCGTGCCGAGGGACCTTACGTTATATTTCTCAACCACGCGTCGTGGTGGGATCCGCTGGTTTGCCTGCTTCTCGCCAGTCGCTTCACCTCAGGATTCTCGAATTTTGCGCCGATAGATCGCAAGATGCTGGAGAAGTTTCGCTTCTTCCGAAAACTCGGTTTCTTTGGCATCGAGAAAAATTCTCCGGTCGGCGGCCTTCAATTCATCAGAGCCAGCGATGAAATTCTCGCCCAGCCTCAGACTGTGCTCTGGATGACGCCACAGGGAGCATTCGTTGACCAACGTGTGCGTCCCACGGAATTGAAAAGTGGGATTGGTCTTTTGGTGCATAGGCTGCCGAATCTCCGGCTTGTCCCACTTGCTCTGGATTATTCCTTTGGCTCAACGCGTTTGCCGACGATCTGCGCGAAATTCGGTTCGGAAATTTCCACTGGAGACGCCAACTTTTTAAGCCGCGAGGGCTGGGTCGAGCTCCTGCGCCTGGCCCTGGAACAAACGCAGGATGAACTCGCGGCAGCCGTTCTTACCAGTGATGCGAATCATCGAACTGCCATCTTAGCAGGAAGGCAGGGGACGGGTGGAATCTATGGCGTTTGGCAACGGGTGCGAGGTGTCACATGCTAACAGTAGCCATCGTATGCTTCGTTTCAGCCTTCATTCCGGGTGTTCTCCTGTTGCTAAACCTGACCCGATATTGCCGTGCACCGCAGGCAATTCCCTACCCACCTATCGACCGCATTTCCGTTCTTATTCCTGCTCGGAACGAGGAGGAGAATATCGCCGACTGCGTGAAGTCGGTTCTCGGAAGCACGGGCCTCGATCTCGAAGTGCTGGTACTCGACGATCAATCGACCGATCGTACCGCGGAGATTGTTCGTGCTATCGCTCAGAACGAGCCTCGCCTTTGGTTGATCCATTCGCTCCCGCTGCCACCCGCGTGGTGCGGCAAGCAGTTTGCCTGTCATCAACTCGCGCTTGAAGCGAGTTCTCCTTACCTGCTTTTCATCGATGCAGACGTTCGCCTTGAACCCGAGGCCGCCATTCGCAGTCTGAATTTTCTTAGAGCGAGCGGTGCCGATCTGGTGAGCGGTGTGCCTCGTCAACTCGCCGAAACGTTTTCCGAGAAGTTACTCATTCCCCTGATTCATTTCATACTCCTCGGGTTTCTTCCATTTGGAATGATGCGCCGATTTCGCAGTCCAGCTTTCGCAGCGGGTTGTGGGCAATTGTTTTTAGCGCGCGCGGAGGCTTATAATTCCTGCGGGGGACACCGATCCATTGCTGCTTCAGGCCACGACGGAATCGAGCTTCCACGAAGTTTCCGAAAACATGGTTTCAGGACTGATCTTTTTGATGCGACCTGTATTGCGACCTGTCGGATGTACCGGAGTGGTGCTGCGGTTTGGAGTGGACTGGCGAAAAATGCGATCGAAGGAATCGCCAAACCCACGTTGATCATTCCGTTTACGATGCTGCTGTTTTTCGGGCAGATACTTCCACCTTTTCTTCTCGCCTACTCTTTAATCTCGGGCGTACCCCGGGTTGTGCTCGCCCTATGCGGGGCGGCTACGGGGTTGAGCTATGCTGCGCGATTGATTTCATCGGTCCGATTTGAGCACTCATGGCTCGGAGTTGCACTTCATCCTGTGGCTATCCTGAGTTTTTTATCCATTCAATGGTTTGCTTTCTTCCAGGCGAGGCGCGGTCGGCCTTTCGTTTGGAAGGGACGGGCTCAACCCCATGTCACATTTTGAATGATGCATATTTACTGGTTCTCGGAATGATCTCAAGGTTAGCCTGCGGCGCCGAGGAAGTTGCCCCAAGCCCCAGAATTGTTCTGCAAGACCAGTTCGATAAAACGCGTCAATTGACGTTCCCGGCGAGCAAGCCAGTCTTCGTTGCGATAGCAGATCAGGATGCGGCTAAACCGATGAAGCTTTGGATAGAGGCGAGCAAACAACAGTTCGGAACCAACGTCACCTACATCGGAGTCGCAGATGTTCGTAAAGTGCCTGCATTTTTGCGCAGCTTCATTCGCAAGAAGTTTAAAGAGGCTTACTCTTACCCGGTTCTCCTCGACTGGTCTGGAACGCTCACCCAAGCTTTCAACGCGAAGAGTGGGGTGCCCAATATCTATCTTCTATCTCGTGACGGAAAAAACCTTGCGAATGAGGTCGGGGCGGTCACCCAAGAGAAGTTACAACGGATCGGGTCCGCATTAAATGAACTCGGAAAAACAGGACCATGATTATTACTGTCTTCGTGGCGTTGACGGAACCGAAGCGGTTGGAACCGAGCATAGGTTTTAAATTCATCTGAGCGTTTCTGAGTTAAAGGCGCTGCCATCTTCGGCTAATCTTTCCCTCCCTTCTCAGTTACGAATCGACGCAGGAGGATCAGATCCATCGCCGCACGCGGGAGGAATATTTCTCGTATTCACCTCTGAACCTGGCGGTGAGCGCTCGTTCCTCGGGTTTGATTTGGAACTCGTTTATATAGAGCACGAACAACGGCAGAAACAGAAGAGCCAGCAGGTTTGCGGTCGCGATTGCCACGCCGACAAGGACGAGCAGGAAGCCCAAGTACATGGGGTTGCGCGTGCGCTGGTAAACACCTCGCGTAACCAGTGCTGACGAAGATCCAGGTTTGAGAGGGTTCACTGTTGTACGGGCTCGTCTGAATTCCAAAACTCCAAGGCCAGCGACCACGATGCCGACCAGGGCGAAAATCCAGGCAACGATTCTTGAAAATGAAACCTGGAAATTGAACATCGGCGCGAATCCGCTTACAAGCCACATCAACAAAGCCATTACCAAAACAAGCAGGCCAGGAGGGGTTTTTAATTCGAGGGCTCGTTTACGGCAGTAAGGCGTGATATTGGACATAATTATTCAGCGCTGAAATAGCAGTGGATGCCGCCTCAGCAATTAGCCAAGGCGGCATTCGTGGAACTCGTCACTTGCAGGCGCATGACGCACAGTTGCACTGTCCGCAGGAGCAGGAATCACCACACTGACAGGACTCTACGGCCTGTGCGTTGGCGTTGTTGTTGATTTTCCGCAGCGATTTTCGATTTGTGTTCATTATCATTAATGCTTGATTGTTTTGCGGCGCGGCCTGGCATTTTCGCCAGGTTTTACCGGCCGTTCATCAAGGCAAACGAATCAATGTCGAATCCATTACACTCATTTTTCATAAAAGATGTTAATCGTCGTGTGTTCCGGTTGCCGGATCGTTACAGGTGCAGTCGATGCAACCATGAACACTGCAAGCGCCACAAGTTGCTGTTAGCGCTTTGCGTAAGTGTTTCCTTGCCCGGTGGAGTCGGACGGTCAGATTATTTTTTGTTAAACCCAACCTGGCGGAAACTTGTTCCGGATCTTTTCCCTTGAGATCCACTTCGTCCAGCAACTCGCGATATTGCTCCGGCACCATGGGTAAAAGGCGCCTGAAACATCCGCAAAGCTCTTTTTCCTGATTCTCGTCGGGATTTTCGGGTAGTTCCTTTTCAAAACGCTCCAATGCACGGCTTCGCGCGCCTTGCTTTCGATAAAGATCGATAATGGATCTTCGGAGGATTCGATAAAACCAGGTGGTGGTCTCTTCATCCGTGTCCGGATGCTTGTCTGCCGCGAGGGCTTTGATCAAGCTGTCCTGAACTACGTCCTCGGCCAAATGATGATCGCCGAGGCGGCTTCGCGCAAAGCGGACAAACACGTCGAGGTTCTTGAGAATTGCATTTTCAACGCGACCCATGGCAGAAGGTTAGCTCTGCCTTGGACGCGCGCAAACAGACTTTATAACCGTGGGAATACTTTTCGTTTGCAAGGACAAGACGCGTCGTTTCGTAAACCATTGGTCAATTACGTGCGCCGGATTGAGCACGGGGCAATTGCTGGCACTCGCACGGTTTTCACGGGCGACTTTGCATGAAAGGAGAGAGAAACAGAACAGTGGTGGGCCCAACAGGATTTGAACCTGTGACCAAGCGATTATGAGTCGCCTGCTCTAACCGCTGAGCTATGGGCCCGCCGGGTAGCTGTATTGTGGTGGAGGAGGGCAGGGTGAGCAAGCGGTTTCAAAGTGTTTTCCGATTCTGTGATATGGCGAGGAGATTAGTGAAGATCGAGGAAATTGCCGCCCCACAAAGAATATTCAATGCAGGGCGGCTCACGGTTGGGTCGAAAACATTTCGACCGAATGCATAATCTCAAATTCTTATGTTCAGCGCAACTGATACAAACAATTTTCAATACTATTTATGTAAGATTTCCTGAACGTGGCATAACAAAGCTCAAAAAGGATGTGCATTGCATCTCATAACTAAAAGGAAGTTTACCGGGTTGTGCCGCATGACTTGCTTGGCGGATAGTTATATTGCGGCACCGAGCGGGTCGGGCAAGTCGTTGGTAGTTGTTTTCGAATACTCAAAAAAAAAACCGCTCTGGGCTGCCACCTAGAGCGGTTAACCCCGAATCCATTTGAACAGGGATAGGTTGGTCGGGATGGGTTGGATTTACTCCTGTCCCTCGCGACGCGCAAGACGAATGGGTGCATGTCTGTGTTGTAGTAGATACCCTTATCGGACAGTAGGGATATCCACTACATTCATTTTTCCTACTAATCTCGGATTTCGATGTAACTCTCGGCGCCGTTTGCCCGGATTTCGGGGACATACATGGCGTGGCCCATGACGGGGAGTGCATGGAATTCTCCCGGGATCTCTGCGCGCATTTCGTAACGGATTTCCCAAATGCCTTCCGGCAGTTTGTCGATGAAAAGGGCGACTTTGCGGTCGCGGAACTCCTGATAGATGGGCCGCTCATTTCCGGTGGTGCGTTCGTCAGGGTTGTTGGTCTCGCCGATAAGCGGTTTGGCTGGTTTTTTCCTGAATGCGGATGAGCGGAGCTGCCGCGCAAGGAGGTTTTCACCGCTCTGAACCTGCACGGCTTCGAATCCGGCCGGCTTCAAATCTTCGAAGATGAGGTATTCGTAATTGTTTTTGGCCTCGACAGTGATGACGGTTTCGATCCGATCTCCGCTTTGCACTTTGTCGTGCGGGGCCATCAGTTGCTTTTTATAGGTGTAGCCGTTCAGGAGGGTGGGAATAGGAACGAGCTTGTAGTAATCGCGTTTAACGAAAATTTCGTTTCCTGCCGGGGTGATTGGTTCTTCAGTGGAGAAGAATGTGGTGTTGGCGGCATAATAAATAGGCCCGTCACCATTGATGCGGCTGATAATGATTTCGTTTTTGCCATCTTTGAAGTCTGTGACTTCGAAGCGTGAGGGAGCCTGGAGTAATTCGGACCGGGAAATTTTTTTGGTGGCAATGGATTTGCCGTTCACGACAATTTCGTATTCGAGGTCGTGGGTTAATTCGCGGCTGATCTTGAGGTAATCATTCAGGGCGAGCACGACGATGGCGGTATCGCGTGTGTTGCTCCATTGGGCTCCGCGGCGGTTTTTGACGAGCCAGTTCACGACAGGGTCGACGAGTTCGTTATCGGGATCGATTTCCAGCAGGGCGCGCAAGGCAAAGGCAGTGGCTTCAACGCCACCTTCGGACCAGCGCCAGTAGAAGCCATCTTCGCCCCAATGGGCTGTGGCTGGAGCGGTCTTGCCGGTTTTCGGGTTGAGCACGGTTGCGCCGGGGTTTTTGTCGATCTTCACCCCATTGGACAGGTTGCGGACGAGCGTTTTGGCTTCGTCCCTTTTGCCGAAGTTCTGGGCGGCAAGGGCGAGGAGAGCGCGGGAATAGGAGTTCAGGCGATCGCGATTGTTCCAGAGATTTGCGAAGGCTTTTTCCTCCGGGTCTGAAAGTCTGGGTTGGCTGCTGACACGAGCATGAACCGCAAGGGCATGAAGCATCCATGCCTGCATGGGGTAATCCGCTTCCGCCTTGACGATATTTTGGTCGAGGTATTTGGCGGCGCGCCTGACGACCCGGTTATCAATGGGCACGGCGGATTGTGTGGCGAGGGACAAACCCCAGAGAACGTAGGCGGTCATGAAGCGGTCGCTTTCACCTTCCTTCCACCATCCCCAGCCGCCGTCGGCATGTTGGAAGTTGTAAAGACGTTCGAGAGAGCTTTTCACCATGTCATTGAGCTTTTCCAAATCCTGTTTGCCGCCGGGATGAGTTGCGGCGGCGTTCGTGCTTTCAATTCCGCCAAAGACGCGGTTGAGCACTTGCTCGGGGTCGAGTTGCAGTTGCTTGTGCGTACGTGCGGTAATGACGGTGGGGAGGAAGCGGCTCATCGTCTGCTCCGTGCAGCCGTAGGGATAATTGATCAAGTAGGGGAGGGCATCGAGCATGGTGACGGCGATGCTTGGGGTGACCTGGACGAACATGCGGGTGCTGTCGGGTTTCCGTTCAGCGGGGAGATCCAGCGCAACATGGATATCGCCCTTGGTGGATTTGCCGGAAATGCTGACGAATTTTTCAATTCCGTGCTCGAAGATGGGATAGCCCTTTTCCATGGCATCGGAAAATTTTCCACCGCGAACCGTAACTTTGAGGCGGGCTTCGCCGGGGGCGCGAGGTTGGACAGACCAATCGACCCGTTTTTCGGAATGGGCGGGGATGTTGATGGGATCGCGGTTGGAATTTTGCGGTTGATCGACGCCGGTGACCTCAAGGGTTGGAGCAACGGTCATTGCTTCGTCTGTATTATTGTTGATGACGGCGGAGATCGTAACCGTATCACCGACGACAAAGAAGCGGGGTGCTTGCAGGCGCGCGATTAAAGGTTGTTGGGTCCTGGTTTTGGCGCGGCCAATGCCGAACTGGTTTTTCCTGGTGACGGCCTGGGCCACGGATTGCCACCCGGTCAGTGAGTCGGGATATTTTATTTCGATTTTCGCCATGCCTGAGGCGTCTGTTTTGATGTCGGGCTGCCAAAAGATGGAAGTGCGAAAGTCTGAGCGGACCTGAACCGCCTGCTCTGCCGGAGTTCGTGCTGCCGGGGCATTTGCCAGGACAAGACCGGCTGCCTGTGCGACCTCCATGTTCGAAACTGACTTGGTCAATGCCGGGATGGCGGAGCTCATCCTGCGGGCCAGAGTGGCCTTGTCGGCCAGACCCATGCCACGAGAGTAGTACATCCGTTCCTGCTTTGCTTCTGGTGCGTAAAGGAGTTGGCCGGCGATTCCTTCCTGGAGTAAATCATTGGCTTCGGCTTCGATGTCACGGCGCGTAACTTTTTGATAGCTTTTCTCGTTAAATGAGCTGCTCGTCAGCAGCATGGGGGTCCGTTTTTGGCCGTAAAAGAATTGTCGCGGGTCCTGGGTTAAATCTTCCTGAATATAGAGCAAGGATTCATCGAAGGTGGCAAGGGCCACCTCGGCAGCAACCGGTTTTCCTTCGTGGTCATGAACTTTCAGCGTGAAGTGCCCTGATTCACCTGGCTGGAACTGCTGCTGGTCCGCGATGATGTCGAGGTCCAGAAATTGTTTCACTGGAGGGACTACCACTTCCTTTCTGTCCACCAAAAGTTCCTGATCATAAATGCTGGCAGCCTGGAGGAAAACGTTTGGAATGAAGTTTTCGCCGATGGAAAGTTGGATCAACCTCGCTGAGCCTTCCATGTGAACGAGCTGATAATGAAGGATGTTTTCGGCGGTGACGGTGAACAAAACATAACGGTCATTGCCGGGAGCGCTCAACATAACCGGGGCGTCCTCGCCTGATTTGAAGGTGTCTTTATCAACGACGATTTGAATGCCGCCTGGACGATAACCGAGTTCAGTGGTTTTTTCAGTCGCGACCCAAACCGTGGTTTCGCCGGTTATGGGTCGTGATGGAATCTGGCCCTC
>JBQCGE010000164.1:0-5154 GCA_051955955.1 Verrucomicrobiota bacterium | reverse complement strand
GAAGGTTCCACCCGGTTGAGTGTTGGTGAAAAGCAACGAATCAGCATCGCTCGGGCCTTTCTAAAAAATGCTCCCATTCTGCTTCTCGACGAGCCCACCAGTTCACTCGATGCGGAAAGTGAAGAAAGCATTGTCCAAAGTCTGGGGGAGTTGATGAAGAATCGGACTGTAATTATATCCGCGCACCGGTTTTCGACCCTCAGGAATGTGGATCGCGTAATGGTAATTGAGGCCGGGCAAGTTGCCGAAATTGGCAAGCCAGCAGAACTGCTTGGAACCAATGGTTACTTTGCGAGGTTAAGTCGATTGAACCGAGGTGAGACTGCCAGCCATCACTTCACGAGCGGCGCTTAGAACTTCTGCTGTGGTAATGCGATTCATGAACTCCCGACCAAGCGAAATGTTCTTAAAGATTGGCTGGCAAATTTGGAAATCGGGATCGTCCTGGTGGTGGAGGTAGCGACTGGTCTTCGAGCTTGGAGCCCAGAGCGGAAGTTTTCCCTGCCCGAACAGTGCCACCAACGGGACTCGCAATGCATCAGCCAAGTGCATTGGGCCGGAATCGACGGAGATCAGGCACGAGCATCGGTTTAACTCAAATATCCAGGCAGCCATGGACCCACATTCAACGATGGGGAGATCAGCCCCCACTTCAGCTCGCGTCGCTTCGGTCTGTTTCGGCCCACACAGAACGGTGACCTCATATTTTTCTGAACGAAAGGTGGACGCAAGCTTTTGCCAGCTTTCCTTTTGCCACAATTTACCAGGCCAGGGAGCCATTGGCATAAAACAGATGCGTCTATTCTCGACTTTATTGATAAGGTGAGGAAAACAAGGTGATTCAGTAAGTGGCATCGGAAGATTCTTCAGTTTTGAATAAAACTGAAGATTCAGTTCCCATCTCTTTACGTTATGATTGAAAGGAACTCGTTCCACGGCAGTGGACCAAAGGTGCGAATTGGAACCGAGATAATTAGAAAGGGAGATGACACGACGGCAGCCCAACGCATAAAGCAATAGCACACAGCGGATATCGCCTCGAAGTTCAAGAGCGGTAGTCCCTGGCGCCAGTTTTTTTAGTTCATTGAAATCTTTTCTAAATGGATCCTTAACATAACTCGCGAAGGCATACTTCACACTTTCGTCATGGGCTGCGAAAGGCAGATGCAAATTTGCCCATCGCAGTCGCGGGCTTGGTGCGAACAAAGGCCGAAATGCTTCTCTAGAGCACAGCACAATTTCTTCACCCCCCTTAAGAAGCTCTCGAATCAATGGCTCGCAGGTGATAATATCCCCGAGGCCAACTGGATCAGCTACCAATATTCGATCCTGCCGCTTCACGTGCACTCGATTCAACACGCGATAAGCGGATGCGACTAAATTGAATCCGTTACCAATCAAGCGACGAATTGGTCGGATGGGTATGAGTCTCGGTTCTTGAATCAAGGCCGCATGCTGCATGGGCAGTGAGAAATGCATGAGGAGCTACAGAAAGTCAATTATCGCAATCTTTCCAAATGCGGAAAGTTGGACTGGGAAACAGGAAAGCTCAATTTTCATTCGCAGCCAAATTCTTGCTTTCACTTCAAACCCGTTTACCTTCACCTTTTTTCAAATCATGAATGATCAAGCCGGGTTCGGAACGCGTTCGGTGCGCGCCTTTAAGGAGGATGCGCTGAATGTTTGTGTTTACAAAACGCTGGATGATTTGGCTACGGATGCAGCGAATGAAGCGCACGCGATTTTTAAAAGAGCGTTGAGCGAAAAGGGTTCCGCCGCGGCCATTCTCGCGACGGTCAATTCGCAAATTCAATTTCTGAAAAAACTTGTGGCGATGCCGGGGATTGACTGGTCCAAGGTCACTTTATTCCACATGGATGAATATCTCGGCATTCCGTCGGATCATAAGGCGAGCTTCCAAAAATATATGAAAGAGCGGGTGGAATCGCTCGTTCACCCGAAAGTGTTCAATTATATTCGGGGGGATGTGGACCTTCCGCTGGATGAATGCGAGCGGTATTCAAAATTGCTCCAGGCCCAACCGATCGATCTTTGCTGCCTGGGTGTGGGTGAAAATGGGCACATCGCATTTAACGATCCGCCCGTGGCACGCTTTGACGAAAAGCACCTGATCAAGCTGGTGAAACTGGATGACGCCTGCAAAATGCAGCAGGTAAAGGAAGGGCACTTCCCCAGCCTCGAAGCTGTTTATCCGTATGCATTCACACTGACGATCCCGGCATTGTGTTCCGCGAAGAAAATGATTTGCATCGCGCCGGAAAAGAGAAAGGCGCTGCCGGTGAAAAACATGTTGCAGGGGCCAGTCAGCACGGAGTGCCCGGCTTCGATCCTGCGCAGGCAACCGCATTGCACGCTGCTGTTGGATGAAGATTCCGCTTCGCTGCTGCATTAAGGAAGTAAATGGGCCATGCGCTCTCAGGGGAAACCCTCATGGACGAATTTCCGGATTGGAGTTTATTGAGCATATAGGGGATGGGTATGAAACCAAATAAAGTACGGCTTTTTGTAAAACCATTTTGTGGCTGGTGCCATGAAGCGCAGGATTGGCTGGATGAGCATGAAATCGAGTATGACTGCCTTGATGTGACAACGGATCGGCAGGCACGACAGGAAATGTTGGAACTGAGCGGCCAAACGCTCGCACCAGTGATTGATGTCGATGGAGAAATCCTGGCCGATTTTGATACGGACCAACTTGAGGAGTTTTGGAAAAAATTGGAAAATTCTCCTGCTTAAGTGAGTATTAGCAGGGTGAGCATTAATTTGCCAAATCCGCGGCCGCGTTTGCCAGAGTGGTTGCGCATCAAGTTACCGACCTCCGGCGGTTTTTTTGAAACGCGCGAGTTACTGAAGGACCTGCGCCTGCACACGGTGTGTGAAAGCGCCAAGTGCCCCAACCATTGGGAATGTTGGGGCAAAGGAACGGCGACATTCATGATTGCAGGCGACCGCTGTACCCGGGCATGCAATTTTTGCGCCGTCAGCACGGCCAAACCTTTTCCACTTGAGACGGACGAACCGGCCCGGGTTGCCGAGGCGACCCGACGGATGAACCTTAAACATGTGGTTATCACCGCCGTGGCGCGGGACGACCTCAAGGATGGTGGCGCGCAACATTTTCAAGACACGATCAATGCGGTTCGGGAGTTGAATCCGGGCATAATCATTGAAGTGCTCGTGCCCGATTTTAATGACAAGGATTTCGCGATCGAAATCGTCCTTGCCGCGCAACCCGAAATCTTCAATCACAACCTGGAAACAGTCCGCCGCCTAACGCCGGAAGTGCGTTCGCGCGCTTCTTATGATCGATCCTTAAGCGTACTGGCCAAGGTGAAAGCCCGCGCGGCTGGGGAAATTTACACAAAGTCTGGCATCATGTTGGGCCTGGGTGAAACACCGGAAGAGCTGCGCCAGGCGATGATGGACCTGCGAAAAGCGGATTGCGATATTTTAACCCTTGGGCAATACCTGCAACCGACTCTTCATCATTTGCCGGTCGTTGAATTTGTTCACCCGGACAAGTTCAAGGAATATGGCAAGTGGGCGGAAGAGCTGGGATTCGTGCATGTGGCGAGCGGCCCCATGGTGCGGAGTTCGTACCATGCGGATGAATTCTCACCTCACCTCTTTCGACGCGGCGCGCGTTTGAACGCAAACACGGCGAGGAACCCGGCGCCAGCAAGCGCGAGTATCAGCAACAAATAAGCAACCAGCCTGAGTACCGTTGCCTGCTGGATGACGCGCTCGGATTCCATACGCTGGTTGGCGACGAAGATTTCGAATTCCTTTTCCAGCGCCAGCGCCTGCTGAGTTTCATCCTTCAGCTTCAGGATGGCCCAATCGGCGAGAGGACTTCCAAAACCTTCGGGGAGCAAAGCCCGTTGCGTTTCGGTGACTTCGACCATGCCCTGCTCGCGATAAAACGTACTGGTCGGAAGCATCCATAAACGAACGAGGCCATGATTTTTGGCCACGATTAAAATTCGCTCCCAGAGCAGCGGACGAATTTCGAGCGATTGATTCAAATCCCGGAATGCTTCACTATGGACGACGCCCTCGTTTTTGATGATGTGTAATCCGATAATCCCGGCGATCTGTCCCCAGGCATCAATGGCTAACTGGAACTCGGTGAACCGCTTTTCCAGTGATTCGACTTCAAAGCGATTTTCCGCCCAAATCCTTTTTAATTCGGGCAAATCCTCCAGCGTCGCGCGCCTGAGTTGATATTCGGGCGTAGTTTCCTCCGGGCTCATTCGTATTTCCAATTGAAGCTGGCGTGCAGGTTATTGGACATTCCTCCCGGCCAACAGTTTAATTTTGTATTTGGGCAGAGGCGGTTTTGCATGCATCATTAGGGCCAGATGCCTGAAAAAACAGAAAGGTTACTGCGGGAACTCATCGCTATTCCGAGCGTGAACCCGGCCTTTTTGCCGCCGAATGACCCGCGCGGGGGAGAAAAAAACGTGGCGGAATTCCTCAGTGCCCAAGCGACCAAAGCAGGCCTTGATGTTGGCTGGCAAAAAGTTCTTCCAGGCCGCTCAAACCTGATCGTTTCACTCAAGCCGAAAAATGCCCTTCGGAAAATTGTCCTTGCGCCTCATCTCGATACGGTTGGAAACCCGGAGATGCCGGGTTCGTGCTTCGAACCTCGAGTCCAAAATGGACGCCTGCACGGACGCGGCGCTTGCGATACGAAAGGGAGCGTTGCCGCGATGTTTACGGCTCTCTGTGAAATCGCCAAGTCCTCCCAACTTCCGCGTGAAACCGAAATTGCTTTTGTCGGCCTGGTCGATGAAGAAAATGGGCAGGCCGGCTCTCGCGCCTATGCTTCGCATAAATCCGACCTCGCCATTGTGGGCGAACCGACCGAACTCAAGCTCGTCACGGCGCATAAGGGAGACCTCTGGATTAAATTAATTTGCCGAGGCAAAGCTGCTCATGGTTCCAGACCTGAACTGGGGAAGAATGCGGTTCATGAAATGGCCAAGGTGGTCGATCTGCTGGAAACCAAGTATGCCAGACTACTTCGGCGGAAAAAGCATCGATTGCTTGGATCACCGACGATTAATGTGGGAGCGATTCGAGGAGGGACTCAGCCGAACATCGTCCCTGACTACTGCGAAATTGAAATCG
>JBQCGE010000163.1:0-3083 GCA_051955955.1 Verrucomicrobiota bacterium | reverse complement strand
GTTTGATTCGTGATCGTCAGGAGTTGCGGTGCAGTGTTTACCTCCTTAACAATCAACTGGAATGAATTTGTGGTGCTCATGGCGGGTGAGCCATTGTCGGTGGCAACCACTTGAATCGTATTTGTCGATGGGCCTTGTGCTTCGGTGGGCGTCCATGCAATTGCGCCTGTGGCAGGATTAATGGTCAAACCGGAAGGAGGTGCAATCACCGACCAGGCGATTATATTTGCAGGCACATCGTCATCGGTCGCGGAGAGGGTGACGCTAAATGGGCTCAATTCATTGATTGTTTGTGTGTCCGGGACGGTAAAGGTCGGAGCGGAATTCACTTCCGTCACGTTAACGGTGAATGATTCGACTTTTGTGAGGGCTGGCGTTTGGTTATCGCTCACCTCGACTACCACGGTGTATGTGCCAGGGCCTTGATCCTCGGTGGGAGTCCATGTGATCTGACCAGTTTGAGCATTGATGCTCATTCCCGGCGGAGATGAATTTAACTTGTAGGTAAGGGGATTGGCCGGAATATCCGGATCGCTCCCAACAGCGGTGACGTTCAACGTGCTTTTTTCCGCAATGGATTGTGTGGAAGGCAAAGTCAAAGAAGGAGCACTGTTCACTTCCTGCACGATTACCTCCATTGAATCCTGGGTTGCAAGGCTGGGAACGCCATTATCCTGCACCTGGATTTTGATGATATTGGTGCTCGGTCCATCGGCCTCTGATGGGGTCCAAGTGAGTAATCCGGTTGAAGGATTAATGGTTGCGCCAGCGGGGCCGCTCACAATCGAGAAGACGAGATTGTTGGCCGGAATGTCCGAATCCCCGGCTGTAACATTTACACTCAGGAGGGTCTTTTCCAGCATCGTTTGCTTCTCGGGCAAGTTTAGCCTTGGCGCGGAATTAACTTCATGGACCTGAACGTGAAACGCGTTGGTTGTGCTGAGTTGGGTCGCGTTCGAGGCGAGCGGGTTATTGTCTGTCACGACTACGTTGATCGTGTAATCGCCAGGGCCCTGTCCTTCATTTGGAGTCCAGGTGATTTGTCCTGTTGCGGGATTGATGGTCATCCCATTTGGCGGCGTGATCAAACTATAGGTCAGCACATTTTCTGGAATATCAGTATCAGAGGCCTGAACTTGAACATTTAACGGTGTGAGTTCATCCATGGTCACATCGTTGATGGTTTGGACCTGAGGCGGGGTGTTGATCTCACGCACAACCAGCGTAAAACGATTCGTCCGCGTAAAGACCTTGGCATTTAAAAGGTCATCCACTGTCACGACGACTTCATTCGTGGAAGGGCCGTCCGCTTCGGAAGGAGTCCAGCTCAATGTTGCATTCGTTACGCTGTTGGCGGTTAACGTCATTCCCGGAGGGCCGGAGCGGAGTGCGAAATTCAGCAACTTAGAGGGATCATCGGGATCCTGGGCCCAAATTACGCCCGTGAAAGTGGTTTGTTCCTCCATTGCCTGATCCGCTGGCACGTTCAGGTCTGGCGGGACACGCGATTCGCGGAAAGAATAGGTGCCGGACTGATTGGCGAAAACAGCACTAACGATAATTGTGTAGGTGCCGTTATTAGTGATATTTTCACTCAGCAACGCAGTTCTCACCAAGGTGCTTCCTGGTTTCACTTCATCGATTAATTTACCGTCGGGTCCGTAGAGGCGCACCCATGGAGTAAAATTCGTGGCGAGGACTTGCAGGCGATTTGTGTCACCGTAAGTACCTTCGAAAGTCCAGACATCCACGTCGCCCCGTTCAAGGGCTGAGTAGTTTGTACGGCCATTGATCAAGTCGCCTCCCTCATCACCCGGAGCGATTACGACCGGAGCGGGAGCCAGCACAAGGGTTAAACCATAAGTACCGGCTGTGTTTAAGAAGTCTGCGCTCGCCACCAGGAAATATTTTCCTGAATTGGTAGCGGTCGCGGCGATGAATGCATCTGCAACAAGAGTGCTGGTTGGTTTTGCTTCCTCGACCAACGCGCCTGAAGGATCGTACAATCGAAGCCAGGGGGTGAAGTTGGTGGAACCCATGCGCAGGAAAATGCTGTTGCCGGCCTGGGCATCAAAGCTCCAAATGTCGAGGTCGCCATAAGGAATGCTGCCGGTCGCGGTAAATCCGTTTGTAAGAGTTCCGCCTTCGTCACCGCTCGAAACGAAATACTGCTGCGGAATGTCCGCGAGGTGCAGTCCATAAGTGCCAGAGGTGTTCGCGAATTTAGCGGTCAGGACCACCAAATAATTCCCAGTGGCAGGCGCCTGAAAGACAAGGACGCCGTCGCGAATCAAGGTGCTGGTCGGTGAATCCTCCTCCACCAGCGCGCCGTTTGGTCCGAAGATGCGAAGCCACGGCGTGAAATTTGTTGTCCCTGCGCGAACGACGAGCGAGTCGCCTGCATTTGCATTGAACGACCACAAATCCAAATCGCCCAAACTGATCACACCGGAGTTCGCGACTCCATTGGTCAAGACCCCGCCTTCGTCGCCCGGATTCACCGTAAATGTGGCGGGGGCTTGAGCGAGTGAAACACCGTAGCCGCCCGAGGTGTTAGCAAAGGTGGCGCTCACCACGATGGTATAAACGCCGGAGTTCGTGGCCGAAAAGGCGACGAACGAATCGCGAATGAGAGTGCTGGTCGGTTTTACCTCCGCCGCAATATCGCCAGTCGGGGCGATTACGAGGATCCAGGGGGTGAAGTTGGTGGAACCCATGCGCAGGAAAATGCTGTTGCCGGCCTGGGCATCAAAGCTCCAAATGTCGAGGTCGCCATAAGGAATGCTGCCGGTCGCGGTAAATCCGTTTGTAAGAGTTCCACCTTCGTCACCGCTCGAAACGAAATACTGCTGCGGAATGTCCGCGAGGTGCAGTCCATAAGTGCCAGAGGTGTTCGCGAATTTAGCGGTCAGGACCACCAAATAATTCCCAGTGGCAGGCGCCTGGAAAACGATGACGCCGTCGCGAATCAAGGTGCTGGTCGGTGAATCCTCCTCCACCAGCGCGCCGTTTGGTCCGAAGATGCGAAGCCACGGCGTGAAATTTGTTGTCCCTGCGCGAACGACGAGCGAGTCGCCTGCATT
>JBQCGE010000162.1:0-2813 GCA_051955955.1 Verrucomicrobiota bacterium | reverse complement strand
TGGAGAAACTGCGAAATGGCACCGGGGTGAAGAATGTGGCGATCAGCGCAGAGGATTTGAAGGGGCTGCGTGATTTCGCGGTTGAGAACAGAATCGATTTCACAGTGGTGGGGCCGGACAATCCTTTGGCGATGGGGATTGTCGATTTCTTCCAGGAAAACGGGCTGAAAATCTGGGGGCCAAACCACAAGGGAGCGCAGTTCGAATCATCGAAGGTTTTTTCGCAACAATTCATGGAGAAGCATGGGATCCCGACGGCGCGTTCCGGAATTTTCACCGATGCGGCAGAGGCAAAGAAATTCGCGCAGTCGCTGGATGGGAAATGCGCGGTGAAGGCGGATGGGCTGGCGCTGGGGAAAGGGGTCCTGATTTGCTCCTCGAACGCTGAAGCTGAGGCAGCAGTTGATGAAATTCTTGTGCAGGGAGCTTTTGGGAAGGCTGGGAGCCGGATTGTGATCCAGGAATTTCTGGAGGGGGTGGAAGTTTCAATTCATGCGCTGTGTGACGGGAAAACGGCGAAGCTATTCCCGACCTCACAGGACCATAAACGGGCGCTGGATAACGATGAGGGGTTGAACACGGGCGGGATGGGGACTTACTCACCGACGCCATTCCTGGATGAAAGCGGGATGGAAGATGTGCGCCGAAAAATTCTTGAGCCGTGGATTGCGGGTTGTGCGGCGGAGAAGATTGATTATCGCGGAATACTTTATCCCGGCCTGATGATTACAGCGAAGGGGCCCAAGGTGCTGGAGTTTAACGCGCGGTTTGGGGACCCGGAAACACAGGTTTACATGATGCGGCTGAAATCGGATTTGCTGGACCTTCTGCTCGCGAGCGCGGAGGGGACGCTTGAGAAGCAACCATTGGAATGGAGGGAGGAAGCGGCAGTGTGCGTGATCATGGCGAGTGGCGGGTATCCGGGGCAGTACCGGAAAGGTTTACCGATTCATGGGATCGAGAAAGCGGATCAACTCCCTGGGGTGAAGGTTTTCCATGCAGGAACCGAGACGAAAGCGGGCCAGATTGTCACAAACGGTGGACGGGTGCTGGGTGTGACAGCTTTGGGTGCCACTTTGAAGGAGGCTCAAGCGCGGGCGTATGAGGCGGTTCAGCTTATTTCATTTGAGGGGGCGCATTACCGGCATGATATTGCGGCGCGGGCGCTGTGATATTGCTGCGAGCGCAATGGCATGTTAAGGTCTCCTCACCGGGACGGGAAGTGGCTGCCACAAACCAATGGTTAATCTCTGATATTTATGGCCGGGGAATGCATTTTCCACCAGGCCTTGTCCATTCATGAATCTGCGAATTTCCTGCGTAATAACGGGGCTCCTGCTCGCGACATCAGCTTTGCTGGCGGGCGATTCGGAACCCCTGAAGTTCAACGAAGTCTTCTCCATCATTAAGACGAACCTGAGCGATCTGCCCCAGGCTGACCTGAGCCGGCTTGCCGCGGAGGGATTGATCAATGAACTCGGGTCCAAGGTGGAACTGATCACAACAAATGCGCCGAGCGAGGATGTGGCTGAACCGATCACGCGGCAGATGGTGTATAGCGAGAGCTTTGCGTTCCTAAGGATCAGCCGGATACAATCGAACACGCCGCCGATTTTCGAGAAGGAGTTCAATGAGTTGGGGCTGAACAAGAAACTGAAGGGGCTGGTGATCGATTTGCGCTATGCGGGCGGGCAGGATTACGAAGCGGCGGCGGAACTGGCCAGTGATTTTATTCCCGAGGGTGTGGTCCTCGCGAAGATTGGGAAAGAGGAGCTTCACGCCAAGTCGAAAAAGAGCCGGATTGAGTTGCCGGTGGTGATCCTCGTGAACAGTGAAACAAAGGCTGCGGCGGAAGCTTTTGCGGCGATGATGCGGGAGCGGGATGCGGCATTGATCATTGGTGAAAAGACGGCTGGGGAAGCGCGTTTTTACGAGACGTTCCAACTGAGCACCGGGCAAAAACTGCGGGTGGGGACGATCCCGATTGAACTTGGGGATGGGAAGCAAATCCCTGCAAATGGGCTGGAGCCGGATCTGGAAGTGAGCATTGATCCAGAAATTGAAAAAGCGCTCTATGATGACCCTTATCGCCGTTTGGACCTTGCTTTCACAGCTTTGAACGGGACCAATAGCGTGGATCAAGCTACGAACCTGCTCAGCCGGACGAATCGTCCGACGCGCCGGTTCAACGAAGCGGAGCTGGTGAGGCGGCACAAGGAAGGGGTTTCGCTGGATGCGCCGCCGGATGATTCCGCGCCTTTGGAGCCGCAAACGCCGGTTATTATTGATCCGGCGCTGGGGCGTGCGCTCGATTTTTTAAAGGGGCTGTCGATCCTCCGATCACACAAGGATTGATAATAGTTTGACGGCCACGATGTATCCCTTTCAATTTCCATTTTAGAACGTCGCATTGATGAAGACCATTTTGTTCGTTTGCACCGGGAATGTTTGTCGCAGCCCCATGGCAGAGGGTTTGCTCCGCCACGCGCTTAAAGGGCGTGGAGATTATCGCATCGTATCAGCAGGGGTAGGGGCAATTGATGGGCAGCCGCCCAGCGCGCATGGAGTGCGGGCTTTGCGGGAGTTGAACATTGATATTTCGCGGCTACGGAGCCGGATGCTGACCGGGGAGCTTGTGCAGCAGGCGGATTACATTTTTGGGATGACTCATGGCCACGTGGACGCAATTACATTGCTTTATCCACAGGCGGCGGATAAAACATTTGTCCTGCGCGAGTTCGACGAAACTCTCGACACATACGAAAAAGACATCGCTGACCCGATTGGTGGTTCCTACGAAGTTTATCTCAATG
>JBQCGE010000161.1:0-2723 GCA_051955955.1 Verrucomicrobiota bacterium | reverse complement strand
TGGGGCTTCACAACACTCGCGTGGTTGGCTTCGAAAAATCTTCTCTCGCCAGTTCCCTTTACGCCGCCTTAAAAGAATCGCGGATCAATAAACCTGAACAGAAACCTGCATAGTGGAAAATCGAATCAAGCGTTTTGATTGCCTTGTCCTTGGCAGCGGCATCGCTGGACTCTCCTTCGCCTTGAAAGCCGCCACGATGGGCCGCGTTGCCATAGTCACCAAAAAGAACCGCGCCGAATCGAACACGAACTACGCCCAGGGAGGCATTGCCGCCGTCACCTCCCGCGAAGATTCCTTCGAACTCCACGTTCGCGACACGCTGGAAGCGGGGGCGGGACTTTGCCATGAAGATGTTGTCCGCACCATTATCGAGGAAGGACCTGAGCGTGTGGCTGAACTGGTGGCCCTCGGCATGCATTTCTCCGAGCGGAACGATCCCGATCACCCCGGCCAGAAGGAATGGGACCTTGGCAAGGAGGGGGGACACTCCCGCCGCCGGATTCTTCACGCCAAGGATGTCACCGGGCGGGAGATCGAACGCGCACTGCTCGCCGCGATTTCGCGCAATCCGAACATCGAAATCTTCGAGGATTATTTCGCCATTGATTTCATTACCACTCACAAGCTCGGCAAGGATGGCGAAAACCGCTGCCTCGGCGCGTATGTCCTTGAAAAATCCAGCGGCGAAGTCCTGACGTTTGCCGCGCGCAACGTTCTCCTCGCCACCGGCGGTTGCGGCAAGGTTTACCTCTATACCACCAATCCCGACATCGCCACCGGGGACGGCGTTGCCATGGCGTACCGCGCTGGAGCCGCAGTCGCCAATATGGAATTCATCCAGTTTCATCCCACCTGCCTGTACCATCCCAAGGCCAAATCATTCCTCATCAGCGAAGCTGTTCGCGGTGAAGGAGGCGTCCTCAAGACTTTGAACGGGCAGGAGTTCATGGAGAAATATCATCCCATGGCCTCGCTCGCTCCCCGCGATATTGTCGCGCGCGCTATCGACAGTGAAATGAAGCGAAGCGGCTCAGACCATGTCTGGCTGGATATCACCCACAAGCCCGCGCGGTTCGTGATGGACCGTTTTCCCAATATTTATTCCACCTGCCTCGGGTTCGGAATTGATATTACAAAGGAACCCATACCCGTCGTGCCTGCTGCTCATTACCAGTGCGGGGGCGTGCTCACGAATGTCGACGGCGAAACCGAAATTCGGAACCTGTATGCCGTTGGCGAAGTCGCCTGCACGGGCTTGCACGGCGCCAATCGCCTTGCCAGTAATTCCCTCCTCGAAGCGCTCGTCTGCTCCCATCGCGCCGCCCAAAAAATCCTTGCGTCGCCACGTGCAAACGAGCCTGTGGAATGGCTTCCCGTCTGGGAATCCGGCCATGCCAGCAACGCCGACGAGCGCGTCGTCATCTCTCACAACTGGGATGAAATCCGCCGCATGATGTGGGATTACGTCGGGATCGTGCGAACCAACAAACGCCTCGCCCGCGCCCGCGCCCGCATCGAAAATCTTCAAGCTGAAATCCAGGAATACTATTGGGACTTCATCGTCACCAGCGATCTTCTGGAACTCCGCAACATCGCCACCGTCGCCGAACTCATCATCCGCAGCGCCCAAAGCCGGCACGAAAGCCGCGGCCTCAATTACAACCTCGATTGGCCCAATCCCAACCCCGACCTCTCGCAACGCGACACCATCCTCCGAAAATCGTAGACTGCCTTAGCCATGTAACGCGTCTCGTCCGTTGCATGCCGTTATCCAATTCCATATCCCTCGAAGCATGTCTGCAAGTTCCATGTTCTCCTCATGAACTGAAAACCTCCTTTCGAAACTCTTGACGCGCAAGGGCATTAATCATCACACTCCGCTTCACTTTCGATGAGGATAATTCTCAAACTGTGGCTTTTTCTCGCCGTTTGGATCATCTGCTCAGGATGGGTATTGAGTTTTTTTCACCTGCTTAATGCACCTGGTTATACTCTCTCTCTTGGTCTATTTGCTCTGCTTGTCTATTATTTCCTGGGGTTCGAACGAGCCGAGCTGTGGACTGGACTTAAGTTTAAAAAATTCAGGAATAGATTTAGAAGAACAGCGCCCAAGCTATATTTATTACTCGCCTTGGCAGCGATCCTCGGTGGGGCGTTGTATCATCCTACGCATTTTGATGGTTTTTCCTATCGAATTCCACGAGTATTTCATTGGCTTTCGGAACAAAAGTGGCACTGGATCCGATCTTCTGACGTTCGTTTGAATGTCGTTGCATTGGACTTTGATTGGCTGAGTGCGCCTTTTATGGCGTACGCACATACCGAAAGGTCAATCTTTCTTATAAACGCGCTCTCATTCATACTTTTGCCTGGAGCTGTATTTACTGCGTTTCACCGGCTGGGCGTAAGGAAAAAAGTCGCGTGGTGGTGGATGTGGATTGTTCCTGCTGGTTATTGTTACTCGATGCAAGCCGGGAGTATCGGAACGGATGCCTTCGCCGCGATCTTTTCCCTTTCGGCAGTTGCTCTGGCCTTGCGAGCCACGGAAAAAGAAAATGCCCGAGACTGGTGGGCCTCGCTGTTTGCAGTTGCCCTATTGACCGGAGCGAAGCAGTCAAATCTCCCATTGGCGCTGCCTTGGGTTATTGCAGCGTATCCGGGCCTCCGCTTCGCCTTTAAGCGCCCAGCTATTTCGTTGGCGGGAATGGCCTTGGCCACGGGTG
>JBQCGE010000160.1:0-4005 GCA_051955955.1 Verrucomicrobiota bacterium | reverse complement strand
CTCATGAGTTTGAAGCGTAATTGTTTGGTTTGCCCCTTTAACCACAGCTCCTTACAGTCCTTTCAGTTTTATGGATGCAGATATGCAAAAGCAGAGACGAATCTCCGAAGCCGATGCCGCCACTCTCGACACGCGCGGAATGCAACCGCCCGAACCGATCCTCGCGATTTTAAAAGAAGTCTCGAAATCAAAGGATGCGCTCAGAGTTCGGTTGGATAATCTGCCCATGCAGCTTTACGATTTGCTTTCGCAGCATGGTTTCATTTTCGAATATTTCAAAAATGCGGATGGCACAGTGGAAGGGCTCGTCAGGCCGAGGGATTTATCCGCGAATGCTTCGCACTAAATCAAAGCCACAACCGCTTGTCTGAAGCTCTTTTCAAGCTCGAACTCTCATCCGGATCGGTTCCACTCGAATTTGCGCGGAATTCAAAAGCGCGACGTTACATCCTGAAAATCCGAAATGGAGTCGCGCGAGTAACTATCCCCCGCGGTGGCACCGTGAAATTCGCCTCTGAATTCGCTCACCGCCATCGCGAATGGCTCGTGCGCCAACTGGAGTCTGCGAAAAGCGACTGGCCACCAGGTACACTCGTTTTTTTGCGAGGAGAACGAGTCTCCGTTGGAGTAAAGTTACACCCTGCCGGAGAGAGGGGAGTTACCCTGGGCATCTATGAGTGGTCATGGCCGATCGAACTGACACTGAAACAGTGCGTGCTCCAAAACCTCCGGGCGATCGCGACTCCAGAATTAATTAACCGCACCTTTGAATTAGCTCGTGAGTTGGGTTTTGAAGTCCGTCGCGTCTCCGTTCGCAATCAATCCTCTCGCTGGGGTTCCTGCTCGGTGCGGAAAAACATTTCGCTGAATTGGAAGCTCATTCAAACCCCGGAAGTTGTTCGTGATTACATTATCATCCACGAACTCTGTCATTTGCTGGTGATGAACCACTCCGACCGGTTTTGGCGGGAAGTGGCACTGCGATGTCCCGAATATAGCAAAGCCGAGTTGTGGCTGAGAAAGTTTGGAAAAGATCTGCGTTGATTATTGCATCAGGAAAACCCTCATATAGGGTTCAGTAACTTTCCGCTTGCTCATTCCGGCGCTTCCCCTCACTCTTTCCCTTAGCCGTACGGTACGGCGGTTTGATACCTAGGGACTTATGAAAAAACTATTCTTGTGTGTTTTAACACTCGCAGCGTTTCTGGTCGGTTGCAGTAAGTCGGATGAGAACCAAACTTCTCCACCGCTTTCGACCAACAGCGTTTCGACCAACCAATAATTTGGCGGGAGCCGAAAGGTTCCAAGCCACTTTAAAAACCAAAAGGGACCTGATGCGGAGACGCATGTAGGTCTTTTTTATTGTCCCTTCCTCCAGTTTGCGCCAGTTTAGCCAAAAAGCCGAACCTGAAGCGTAACTGAATGTCCGTTCCTCCCCACTCCGTTCGAATTCTTGGAATCTCGGCGTTTTATCACGATAGCGCAGCCTGTCTTGTGGTGGATGGAAAGATTATCGCCGCCGCCCAGGAAGAACGGTTCACACGCAAAAAACACGACGATAGGTTTCCGCGGCACTCAATTGACTATTGCCTTCACCAGGGCGGTATCTCGCCAGCGGATCTTGATCTGGTCTCGTTCTATGAAAAGCCTTTTTTAAAGTTCGACCGAATCCTCCACACCTATCTGGCAAAAGCACCCACGGGCCTGCCTTCATTTCTGAAATCCATTCCCCTTTGGCTAAAGAAAAAAATTTGGTTGAAGGACCATCTTGCGAAAGAGATTCCATTCCAGGGCAAAATACTTTTTCCGGAGCATCATCAATCCCACGCCGCTTCTGCCTTTTATCCTTCACCCTATGAAACCGCTGCCATCCTGACGGTTGATGGAGTAGGGGAGTGGACCACCACCAGCATCGGAATGGGAAATGGCCGGGAAATTGAATTGATTCGTGAGTTGCGGTTCCCGCATTCGCTGGGACTGCTCTATTCCGCCTTCACTTACTACTGCGGGTTCCGGGTCAACTCCGGCGAATATAAACTGATGGGCCTCGCGCCCTATGGTACTGCGCGCTTTAGGGATTTAATCCTCTCGGAGTTGCTCGATTTGAAAGGGGATGGGTCTTTTCGCCTGAACATGCGGTATTTTAATTACGAAACCGGCTCGACCATGATTACTTCTGAATTCGAGCAGTTGTTTGGAGGCCCGCCACGTGAACCGGAATCACCGATCACCCAGCGGCACATGGACCTGGCTCGCTCGATTCAGGAGGTGACGGATGAAATCATGCTCCGGCTCGCGCGCACCGCACGCTCTGTAACCGGAGCGAAAAACTTGTGTCTCGCTGGTGGTGTGGCTTTGAATTGCGTGGCCAACGGACGGATTCTTCAGGAAAAGATTTTCGATAATATTTGGGTTCAACCTGCGGCCGGAGACGCAGGAGGAGCAATGGGGGCCGCATTGCTCGCCTGGCACGAGCATCTGGAGCAG
This sequence comes from Verrucomicrobiota bacterium, assembly GCA_051955955.1. Classification (GTDB taxonomy): domain Bacteria; phylum Verrucomicrobiota; class Verrucomicrobiia; order Limisphaerales; family SXQI01; genus DASVNK01. Next base: position 1,518 of record JBQCGE010000160.1, on the reverse strand, counting down.
CCCCGTGAACTTGAGTCGCAATCACGTGATACTCAATGCGGCTCGTTGCTCGGACCGGAATTCAGCGACGAAGATATTCGCGCTTATCTGAGCCGCGAAAAAATTCCAGCCACGAAACTGGAAAGGAGTGAATTGCTTCGGCGCGTCGCGGAATTGATCGCGGAAGAAAATGTTATTGGCTGGTTCCAGGGACGGATGGAGTTTGGACCAAGAGCGTTGGGGAACCGCAGCATCCTCGGCGACGCTCGCTCGTCAAAAATGCAGCAGGTGATGAACTTGAAAATAAAATTTCGCGAGAGTTTCCGTCCGTTCGCGCCAGCGGTTTTGGAGGAATGCGCGAGCGAATGGTTTGAACTCGATCAGCCGAGTCCATATATGCTGATTGTCGCGCCGGTAGCTAATTCCAGACGTCGACCTGGTTCTGAGGAGGATAAAAGTCGAACTGGCTTCGAACGCCTGAGCATCGCCCGTTCAGAAATCCCGGCAGTAACCCACGTGGATGATTCCGCGAGGGTGCAAACGGTTGATGCTGTTCGAAACCCAAAATTTTATGAGTTGCTCAAAACCTTTGCCGAAAAGGAAGGTTGCCCCGTTCTGATCAATACATCATTTAACGTGCGCGGCGAGCCAATCGTTTGCTCCCCGGAGGATGCCTATCGCTGCTTCATGCGATCCAACATCGATTACCTCGTGCTGGGAAATTTTCTGCTCGATAAACGGGAGCAACGAATCCAAACCAACCCGCCTTTAACCCATTTGGAGCTGGACTGATGAGCCTGCGCACGGATTTAAGGGAAATTTCGCGCGAGCCGAAGGAGTTTCGGAAGTTTGGGTTTTTGATCGGCGCATTGCTCCTTTCGGACGGAGCGTGGAGCACATATCACCACAGGGAATCGGGATGGTGGCTCTTAGGTATCGGAGCTGTGTTAATGCTAATCGCAGGAACTGTTCCGCGCTTACTCGCGCCATTGCATCGCGTTTGGATGACCTTTGGAGTGACGATGGGATGGGTTGTTTCAAACATCATTCTCGTTTTGATATTTTTCCTGCTTGTCACTCCGCTCGCTTTTTTTGCGCGACTCGCTGGAAAAGATTTCCTCTCGCACAAGCTGGAACCGAAGGGTTCCACCTATTGGGTGGAACGAAAAAAGAGTTCCAGGGATCAGCTCGAACGACAGTTTTGATTTGGCGGGATTGCTGGTTGTAGTTAGAGGTCGTTTGGCGCTGCGTTTTCTTCCAATTTCACTCGACACCTGTTTCCTCCATTCGTTATCAACTTTTCGTGGGCTGGTCATATCGCAAATCTGTCAGGGTTGGTCCGTTCCGGGTTAACCTCAGCAAATCCGGCGTTGGATACTCCGTCGGGACGGGAGGATTCCGCGTTGGTCAAAGTGCTCGCGGCAGGCGTTACAGCAGCTTTAATATTCCCGGGACCGGAGTAACGTATCGCGACTCAAAAAGCTCGCGAGGCGGTGGGTGCCTGTTGATGATCCCGCTGCTGCTCGGAACCGGTTTTTT
>JBQCGE010000159.1:0-4334 GCA_051955955.1 Verrucomicrobiota bacterium | reverse complement strand
CGCAGTTGTCTGGCCATATCCATTATAGCCCCAGCCAACCACCCTTCCATTAGCGCGCAATGCGAGATTGTGAATGCGTCCTGCAGCGATTGCTTTGATTTCGGTGAGGTTTGCCGACCCGCTTGCCTGGCGATAGGTGTCATCGCCCCAACCAATAACAGTTCCAGAAGAAAGCAGGGCAATGCTGTCTGATTCTCCAGCCGCAATTGCTAGAACGGATTTAACCGAAAGTGGAATGTTTATCTGGCCGTAAGTGTTATCGCCCCATCCAACTACGTTGCCATCTTCAAGGAGAGCGAGGCTGTGATTGGCACCTGCAGCAATGGAAACGAAACGAAGTGAGTTGGTGGGAACAGTTAACTGTCCATTGCCATTAAAGCCCCAGGCTGCAAGAGAGCCGTCATGATGTAGCGCGAGGGTGTGAAAATCCCCACCAGCTACAGCGACAATATCATTCAAACCCGGAGGAACATCGCTTTGGGTGCCGGAGTTATCGCCCCAGGCCTGGATCGCGGAAAGCGGATGGAGAACACTGACGCGACCTGTTGAAGAGAGCTCGCCATATGGATTGCTGACAGTCACGTGGTAATAGCCTGCTTGGGCGTTGCCAATATTCGTTAGTGTTAGCATTGCATTCGTTTCGGTGATTGGGATGCCGTTGAACTGCCACGAATAGCTCAACGGATCGCTGCCCGTTGCAGAGACAGCCAGCACCACGATGCTTCCTTGATCGACTACCAGGTTCGTCAAATTCTGAACAAAATGGGGTGGCTGATTCACCGTCACTCGCGCGACAATGCTGGTTTCGGTGCCGAATGTGTTCGATGCGATCACATAATAAGAACCCATCGAGGCGAGAGTAACTGGTTCGAGTATCAATTGTGGGTTCGTCTGGCCGGGAATGGGATCGTTTTGAAAAAACCACTGATAGGATAAAGGAGTGCTGCCGGATGCCCGACTGTGTAGAATTGTACGGGAGCCTTCAAGCAGCGAAATTGAGGCGGGTTGTTCCACGAAAACAGGTGGAGCAGCCGTGATGATTACGTTGGCAACAATGCTGGTGGAGGTGCCCGCGAGATTTGAGGCGAGAACCCTGTAATCGCCAGCGTCGGCCAGTGCCAAATTGGTCAACAATAACGATGAGTTTGTGGCTGGAATGTTTGTGCCGTTAAATTGCCATTGATAGCTGATCGGTTCCGAACCGCGGGCGAGGCTGACCAGGGTCAAGTTTGTGCCCGCAGTCAGCATTGCACTCTCCGGGACCTGCAGAAAATATGGAACCACTGGCGTGACCGTCAGAATTGCAGGTGCGCTTGGGATTGAACCGCTACTGTTTCGGACCACCACATGGTAGCTGCCAGCATCACGTGTTTGCACATTGTTAAGAGAATAGTGGTCGGCGGTAGCCCCAGGCAGGATGGAATCGTTAAAATACCATTGGTAGGTCAGCGGTTGGCTGCCCGCTGCGGTGATGTTGAAGACAATATTTGAGGATGCTCCAATTGTGACAGATGCTGGTTGAGAGATAATTTTAGGGCCTGAGGGCAAGACGCGAACATTTGCCACAAGGCTAGTCGCCGAACCTGCTTTGTTTTGCACAATTGCACGGTAGATGCCTTCATTCCTCGACTGCGCGTTCGCAATCGTAAGCGTCGAATTTGTTCCGCTCAAAAGAGGCGTACCTTCAAACGTCCAATGATAAATAAGAGGGGCGGAGCCGAGTGCCACTACGGATAAGCTGAAGCTTTCTCCTGCGAGAATTTTCGTGCTTTCGGGTTGTTCCGTAATAGTCGGAGGAATAACCACGGTGACATGCGCCACCTGGCTGGTGACCGCGCCGTAGGAGTTGCTCACGATGACCTGATAATCGCCTTCCTGCGAAGATTCGATTGTATTCATTGAAAGGAAGGAATTGGTCGCTGCCGCAATGTTTGTTCCGGTCAGGGTCCATTGGTATTTGAGCGGTCCAAGGCCAGCGGCAGTCACGGTGAGGAAAACATTTCCACCAATCCCGATGGAAGTATTGCTTTCCGGTTGCCGCGTGATCGATGGAGAGCGGATTTCTGACATGAAAATGCTTTCGATACGTCCATTCCCGGTATTGAAGTACCAGAGGCGACTATCCCGGCGGTCCACAACCTGGACGGTGGAACTCACCGGCCATGTATAAATAACCTGCTTTGTGCCGGTATCGTAGGCCTGGTTGCTGGTGAATGCGATCGTTCCATTAGTGGAGCAGGAGTAGATTTCCCCGCCGATTACCCCGAAATCGAAAAGGCCCGCGTCATACATGGCGGCAGTCCAGAAGAGGCGCGAACCATCCATGCTCATGACGAGATTTCTCGAACCAAAACCGTTGTGTTTCGGCGCGCCTGCTACCGGCACGAATGAATTATTACCCGTGTCATACTTTGTGATTTGTTCTCCACTGCTATTATTGCCCACATGGTAATAATAGCGGCCAGTCGGATCGGGCTCACCATCTCCCTCGCGGACAAACATAGTCGCGACAGCCGCACCATTCGTTGTATTAATTAGAGTTGCATTGATCCACTGATCCTCCTGCTCGACGATAATGCGTCCAGCCAACCCGGCATTTATTTTATACACGTCAGTGCCAAGCGAGAGAGAGGGCAGCTCGGTTCGAGTATTCAGGTCTACCCGGCGTGTTTGTGATCGTCGCCAATTGGAAACGTACAGCCGGTCTTCCCGTGGATGGACTGCGAGGTCCGTTGCATTACTGCCGATCGGGAGAACCTTTTCCACAACAGCCGTTTCCGTGTTAAGAAAAGCCACAAAGGAGTCGTCAATTCCACCGGCTCCAGGATGCAAAGCATAAATCATGTCACGTTTCGGATCAGCAACCATTTTAGAGACGTTCAGGTTGAAGACTTGCACTGCAACGGGGATCTCAAGAGTGACGCCATTTGCAATGAACCGTAATTGATTGGTGTAAATGCCCGCTGACATTCCCGAAGTATCGAAGTTCAATGCGAGAGTAGATGGGGCGATCCCGTTTGTAATTGAGGTGCTGAGCCATGGTTGGGCAATTTCCAGTGCCCAGCTCGTTCCAGTCAGTCCACCTATGGAAATGGTTTCTGGCAGAATTGGCAGTCCCGCAATCGCTTTGAAAGCAAGCGATTGCGGCCCAATGGTAATGGGTGCCGTGGTAAAGGACCAAACCGGACCAGTGCTTGTTGCGGAAAATCCAATCGAATCAACACGCCAATAGTACGTTTGGTCGGAACTCAGTTTATTAATAGCCATTGCCGTGCTCGCAGTAGTTCCCAAATACATGGAGGAATTAGTATTGGCCTCAGCTACTGCGCTTTCATTAGTTCCGAAGAAAACTCGGTATGTCAGTGCGAATGGATTTGGCGTCCAAACGAGATTTGTAAGTGGGAGATTAACAACTGAAGCATTTGCCGGGTTTGGATTAATTCCAGCGGAAGGAACAGAGGCAATAGAACTCATCGAAATCGAACGAAGTTGCTTTAATTCAGTATCGAAGAGGAACACTTTTTTCTGATCCCCGGAGATGGCCAAAACGGACGTAGTGAAGGGCAGGGTATAAATGATTTGACCATTATGGACATTGAAAACGTTTTGATTGCCGAAAGCTAAATCGCCATGAGCAGTCGTGGCGTAAATTTCCTGGCCAAAATAGCCGAGTTCATTGAGATCGGAATCGTAAGCTGCACCGGTCCAGAAAATCCTCGTCCCATCCGGACTTAAAAGAAGATTTCTGCTTCCATAATAGGCGTGGCCCCCTGTGCTTTTTACAGGGGCAAAGGTGTTCGCACTTAAATCATATTTTTGAAGGCCACTGTCCCCGGCGCTCGAAATGTTATTGTCGACATGGTAATAGAACCTACCGCTTGGATTCATTTCCCCATCGCCTTCGCGCAGCCTGACTGTGGCTACTGCGGTGGAATTACTCGTATTAATGAGGCTGGTCGTAACCCATTGATCTTCTCCTTCGGTAACCAACTGGCCAGGTTTGCCAGCGTTGATCTTGTAAATATCAGGTCCAAGATGAAGCGGGGGTAAAAGAGCTTGGGTGGCAAGGTCGACCACATAAGTTGTGCTTTCAGTCCAACTGGCAATGTAGAGGCGGCCTTCGCCGTAATTAATCGTTAAATCAACAGGGTTAACCCCGATCGGGAGCGCCTTTTCGATATTCCCCGTTTCGCTACTGATGAATAGCAACTGACCATTTTGTCCAGTGTGGAGCGGCGGTTGCAACGCGTAAATATAGGGGCGCTGGTAATCTGCGATCATGCGAGTGATGTTGAGGGGCCTTATATCGAGGTGAACGGGCACGGTAAGGGTCA
>JBQCGE010000158.1:0-3892 GCA_051955955.1 Verrucomicrobiota bacterium | reverse complement strand
TCTCATTGCTGATCTCCTCTGTTCCCTCCGCAAGGCAGGTCCATGCCTCGTATTCACTGGGATTTAGAATACTCGTTAACTCCGCGGGCACGCGAACATTGGAATATGACGGCCCGAAATAATAATATGCCTTTCCATTTTCTTTATAAATAAATGGATGCCCCTGCGGAGCGCGCCATTTCTCACCCATCTTAAATGTCGCCCGATGCTCGAACTCTTCCGTAATTTCGTTGTAAGTCGCAATCCCATGCTCCAACGACTTTCCCAATCCTTTAAGACGTTCGTAATGCGCCAACATCAGTTCCTTGCCATCGTTCGTCACCGTTAAAAAACCATCCGCCCAGATCAGGTCCCCTTTGGGTTCAAGCGGAAACATTCCTTTGCAAAAGCCTTCCTGGTTCGTGAAGTAATGCAGGTTAATTCCCACTAACGGATCCAATCCACCGTTGCCCGGCAGCTTGGAAGTCGCGCCAGACATTCGAAAATTACCGAGCGGGTAACTTCCTCTTTGCGTATCCCCCCAAAACCAAAAGATTTTCCCGTTGAAAATGATCGGCTGCACCGAGTCCTGCCCAAAAACCTGCGCATTGAGAACAGGATTTTCGATTGGAATGCCTTTTCCCAGCAGGACTGAATCTGAATAAATCCCTTCACCGGTAATGCGGTAAAGCCGCTCGGCGAGATTGATCCGTTTTATTTTCAGCTCTGCTCTCCCTCCCGGCACGATTTTGAGCCTCGTCCCACGAAAACCAAATCCATCTTTGGGAAATTCATAGCCATGGCTCCGAACACTGAAGAAAATGGTCTGCCCAAAAAAGGAAGGCTCGCTCAATGCCACACGCCCCGCGCTGTCAGTTACGTAAAGGATGTGGTTAACCGTTTCCAGTTCCACCAGGGGCACTCCCCTGCCCGTCTCTGAATCTACCACCTGGATTTCAAAAAATTGTGCCGATTCCGCCCCCAGCGCCGAAACCAGAAACATCAGGCAAATAAGTAATATCTTTCGAACCGCATTCATAACTCACAGGGAGTATAGGCGCCTCGCCTCTCCGGGCGATCGCCTGCAAAATCCTCAATTCGTCCAACCGCTCAATCCCAAAAGCAAAACGGGGTATCTCGCTGGAGATACCCCATGTACTTTCAAATCAGTTTACGCTCCCATCCCTTCCTCAAAACTTCCAGCAGCGAGCGGGAAGCAGAGGCGATCGCGAGTGTAGGCAATTCCTTCCGCGCTGGTTGCATCAAGCTCGCGGTACGCGCTTTCCGCTTCGACAACCAGCGGAGCTGTTTTCGCGCCCATCACCTGGCAATACCGTTGCGGGTAGCCAACATTGATCAACATCTCGACATAACGCACCATGTTCAAATCGCCGGAACCAATGTCACAAAACTGCATCCCTCGATCCGGCCAGTTTCCTGCCATCGCTCGCAGTGGGAATCCATGGCGGATAACAAAGTTTTTCACGTGGCAGGCATAAATTCGTGAACCCACCTTGCGGAAACGTGTCTCCCACGTTTCGCCTTCCCAGCAATGAGAGGGATCAGCATTCACCGTCAGCGTTTTGTCGCCGTCACAAATTTCAACGAGCATGTTGAAATCATCCGCGCACATTGCCGCCGTGCCGGGATGAATTTCGTGCGCCAGGTAAATGCCCAGCGAACGAGCGCGTTCACGTAATTTGCTCGTTTTTTTAACGAACCTTTCCTGCCCTTCTTTCAACAAATTATAATTACCACCCGCCCAAAATCCCCACGGATATCCAGTGGCCATTTCCCAGCCAAAGGCTACGCCCCAGAACATCGGAATGATTTTCACCCCGAGTTCCGCTGCCAAATCAAATAGCTTAAGCAGATAGTTTTCCGCCCACTTCTCGATTTCGTTTTCACTTTTTTTGGCCACATCCGGAGGTAAAAACGGGCGAATGGTCGGGCTGCCAGTCCATGCGGTCGTGTGGACCCAGAATGGGCAGTGGGCTGAAATTCCGTCCAGTGTCATGCTCCGGTCACTAAAGAGTTGCTTGATATCTTTGGCTTTTCGAAAGCCTTTTTCTCCCTGCAACATGTAATTCGACGGCTGGGCTCCAGTCGCGCCGGAACGCTTCGCATAATCCAAAAACTCAGGGAGACTTTTCGCGCCGTGTTGCGCGCCTTCAATGCTGGGGTGATAACAAGCTTGAGCCATAATGTGTTTTTTTCCTTGATTGGCTTAAATTCCCGGCCAGTGAACCGCAAAGCGCCAAGGTGGTCAAGAATAACGCTATGCGATTTATATACCGCAACAATAGCGGTCACGGCCTCGAACTTTGGAGACAAAAAAACCGCGAGTGAAATCGACTCGCGGTTGCTGGTAATGCTGTAACTTTATTTGCTCGAGCGGCCCGATGAACGCGTTCGTGCAGTTCCGCGCGCGATCATTTTATTGAAACGGCTCTTCTTGTCCGGGTCATATAAAAAGGCGAGCTTCGATTCTTCGAATTTTTCGAAAAATTCGTCCCAATCGATATGCTCAAGCGAATCCTGCCCTGAATAACCGGGGAAATCGATTCGAAGCAAACCGGCTTCTTGCGAATCGCGTCCAGTCCCACGAACTGTGGCGGGAGAACCCTTCCGCTCTTCCACCCAGCGTTGGATTTCTTCATGATCAGTCGTTACCTGCCCGGAGCGCGACACCTTCCTCGACTTTGCTGAACCCGCGCTGCTCTTGCCACGAGTGCTGGAACTTGCTCTGATTCGCGGCGATACCTTCGCGCTCCCTCGTGACTTGGATGCTTTCTTCGTTTCCGAGTTGCGGGAACGGCTCATCGAATTGTGAGTGGCGCGGGTGCGCGAACGTGTCAGGGTTCTTTTCGAACGGGGTTCGTTCGTGCTGTTCGACCTGGCGCTGCTCCGTGCCGAGCGCGAACTGGAACGCGAACGACTCGATTTTGCCATGCCCTTCGGCTGCATTCCGCGTTGGGAGCTTTTCGCGCGGCTGCTCGATTTGCTTCTTGAGGACGCGCCGCTTTTGGATTTGTTTGTTGATTTTTGATTGCGCGCCGAACGGGAATGGCTCGACCGCTTTGTGTTACTAGCTGTAGGCATAATCTATAAACCCTCCTAAAGGTTACTTTAGATTATGTTCGTGCCAAAACCGTAGCAGTTCGACCCTGCAATTAACTTACGGGAACGCCTGAGCAAATAAACGAGCCGAACGAGCCTCGCGCATTCTTCATCTCATGCAAAGTGGCACGCGGCAAAATGGCCAGGCGCAACCTCGCGCAACTCCGGCAGTTGCTCCGTACAAATCGGCTGGGCAATGGGACAACGGGTGTGAAACGCACAACCCGGAGGAGGATTCAGCGGAGATGGCAACTCACCTTTCAGAACAATGCGATTGGCATTGGCGCTCGGATCCAGCCGTGGTGCTGCTGAAATCAACGCCTGAGTATAAGGATGCCGCGGTGAATGGATCACAGCTTTCGCTGGGCCAGCCTCTACAATCTTTCCCAGATACATCACGAGAATTCGCTGGCTGATGTGTTCCACCACCGCGAGGTCATGCGCAATAAACAGAAACGCGATTCCCAATCGCTGCTGCAAATCCTGCAGCAAGTTAATTACCTGCGCCTGCACGGAGACATCAAGCGCGCTCACCGGCTCGTCACAAATAATCAACTCCGGTTCTACTGCAAGCGCCCGCGCAATTCCAATCCGCTGTCTCTGACCTCCGCTAAATTCATGCGGATATCGATCCGCCTGGCTCTCCGCCAAACCCACATTCTCGAGCAGTTCCGCAATCCGGCGCATGCGTTCCGCGCGTCCGATGGCAAGGTGATGAATATCGAGCGGCTCGCTTAAAATTTGTCGAACCGTCAGTCTCGGATTTAACGAGCCGACAGGATCCTGAAATATC
>JBQCGE010000157.1:0-2822 GCA_051955955.1 Verrucomicrobiota bacterium | reverse complement strand
GGGGAGCCGAAAACCAACTGGTCACCGACCCATGCGATCACGTTGCCTGGAGGACCGGGATCGACCATTTCGAGAGTAAAGCTCGTAAAGGCGGGCGAAACAGTTCCAAATCCAATTTGGTATTGGGCGCCTTGTTTGACGAAGAAAGCGTCATCCGGGTTTGAGGTATCCCAAATTCTGATCAGGTCTGGCAGTGATTGGCCGGTGTAGACGACAGCCCCGGAACCGTTGCGTGCGGTTATTTCCTCTCTCTTGAGGATGACGGCACCATCTTTTGGAGCCGTCCAGGTCCACCAAAGGTTTTTATCATAATATTGACTATAATCATCAAACGAAACATCGAGTGTGTGGCCGGGCTCAGAGGTCGCACCAAACGTACTCGCCTGGATCAGGAGATTTGTCCCCGCGATTGTAAAACGATTCTGAAAGTCATCATTTGCAGGCCGTTCGCCGGGCGGGGCCAGTAAGAGCGAAATGTCGAAATTCGAAACCTTCGAGTCGATTTGTGGTTCCGTCGTCAGCAGATCATAGCCGAATTTTTCAACTGTAATTGTCTCGATGGGGTGTTCCCTGGAAACGAGCACATCGAACAATCCTTGTGAGTCGGTTTGGACAATACTGTCGTTGGCCTGAGATGCGAAATGGGAAATTGTAACCTTCGCATCCCCCACTGGCATGCCGGTCTGCATGTCCCGAACGGTCCCGTGGATTCGCAAAGTGAAATCAGCAGCGCGGTAGAATCTCTGTTTTCCGCGCGCAGTTTGGTTGGTAAAAAGCACAGTTGTGTTTGGCGCCCAGAGCCCCTCGGAAGACCAATCTTTCAAATCCGTGGATGATTCGATTAAAACTTTGAATTCGTTGCTGGCATCAACCTGAAATTCAATAGAACCGTCGAGATGCGCTTTTGCGTGAGTAAGATTCAAGGCGGATACTGGAAAGGCAGGCGCTGCAGTTGCGGGACAGATTTCGAAAGTGGTGATCACCAGAAAGCAGAATCTCAGAATATGCGCGGCAATTTTCATGGCCCTTTTCATGACTTAAGTGGTTGCGAATAGAGCGCCATGAAAGCGGTTATATATAAACGCGAAGGGTTACGCAACGGGGGTGCGTCCGGGTGCATTATGATTTTTTGAACTTCGGTGACAAAGAGTTATGAGCGGCGTGAGGGCTGGCCCTTGAATTTCGTGATAATCGTCCGAGTTTGCTTTGGATGGGTTCGGAGAATCAGCAATGAATTTGGAGGTATTATGGAATGCAATGTTGGCGGATGGGACCGAGGAGCTCGTGGAATGGTGGCGCTGGCTGGAATTGGAACGGCACTTTGCCCCGCGATGAGCAAGAGCGTCCGAATTGTGAGTGGGATCGTTGGAGCAATGGCAAGTTTCACCTTTTTTACGCAGTATTGTCCGTTGAATGAACTGGCGGGTGTGAATACTTGCAGCCCGACCCACAAGCTGGAAAATAGCGGAAAAAATGAACAAAAAAGTGACCACCCCAGAACTCGCCATTGGAGGGCAGCCCAGTGTTGCTGAGCTGGAAACCTTAAAAAGCGAAGGGTTCCGATCCATCGTGAACCTGCGACGGGCGGACGAAACTTCCCCGATGGATCCTGAACAGGAACGGGAAGCGGTTGAAGCTTTGGGATTGAAATATGAGCATATCCCGATTCAGCCGCAGAATTTAAGTTCAACGCAGGCGGAACAGTTCAGCAACGCGATCCACACTTTGCCCAAGCCGATTTTCATTCATTGCCAGGGTGGAACGCGCGCCGGAGGGATGACGATGATGCACCTCGGGCGTGAAGCGGGCTGGAATGGCGACCAGGCTTTCGCAGAAGGTGAGAAAGCTGGTTACGTCTGTGAATCGGGAGCCATCCGTCAGTTCGTAAACGCTTTCCTGGAACAAAACAAAACGCGCCAGCCTGAATAGACGGCGCGTTTTTGTGTTCCGCAGGAGTATCCTGCCGCTTACCGATTGAGAGCTGTGAACAGGCGCTCCGCTATTTCAAGCGCGGCATTCTCAAGCGCGGTTTTTGCAGCGGTTTGTTCAGTGATATCGGCAGCAACCGAGGTTTGGCTTCCAGTGAAAATAATTTTGCCATTCTCACGGTTCCGGGCGGTTAATTCGACTCGGGCCTTGCAGGCGTTGAGATTTCCTTTACGCAATGCGAATGCACTGAACGCTTCGCCTGAGATTTCGATATCGGCTTTTTTGGTGGACTTACTATCGAGCACTTCCCAACCGGCTTGTTGCAGGAGCGAGAGCAGTTGGGTTTGGGCGGCAGGATCAATCACCCGTGCCCCAAAGTGCTGTTCCGGTATGCTCACGCTGACGGCGAGGCCCTTTGAAGTCTTGCCACGCGCAATCAGCCGTTTGATCCGCTCTTCGCGAGATTGAGTTTTGGCCACCAGTGTCTCAGCCTTCGAAGTGATGGTCGGATGAATTTTATTAGCCAAGTCCTGCGCGAGATCGGTCAAATCACCCGATGAATTCATTTTGCCGGTGAGCCCAAAAACACGACCGGTTTCAGTTCCAATAACCTTGGCGACAGCAATCACGTTTTTGTCGGCCTTAAAGACAGAGCCGGTTACCAGCACTTTTGCCCCGGTTAAATTGCCCACACGGGCAGCGGTGTCGGCGGCCACGGTTCCGGAAAGGCCAAGCTCCTGTTCGCCCAGAGCTTTATCCAGCTCTGCGCGTTCCAACAAAATCAAATCATCCTCGGCGGAAAGCAAGGCGGTTAGAACTGCCGAAAGCTTGGAGCCGAGTTCTTTTGTGGCGTCGTCCTTCGATGTGAAATCGAAGACAGCGACCGTCATCGG
>JBQCGE010000156.1:0-3787 GCA_051955955.1 Verrucomicrobiota bacterium | reverse complement strand
TGGAGAACGAAATTCGATTCACTTCCGGCACCAAACTGAATTGTGACTCCATTTGTGGTTTGTTCCAGGTTGGCGATTGTATATCCGGCCTGGAAATAAACATGTAAAACCTCCGAAGGAGTATGGATCGGGCCGCCATTTGCGCCGTTGTTGGAAGTGTCCAGCAGTCGAAAACCCACTGTGTACAACCCAGGCACAGTGGCGGTAAATCGCCTGCCGTGAATATGCCCGAATGGATCGCCCCCAGGAGTTCCCGCACCGAGGGCAGCTTCACTTAGTTCAAATGAGTAGGCGCTGTTTTGGGTTCCGGTGGGAATTGCGAATGTCGGGGCAGTCGTTGAGTTCGTTTCCCAAAAACCAAACTCCCCACCGAACGGCCCTTCCGCCGAGACGATTTCAGCGATGATAAATGCTCCTGGAGCAGAGGCTCCCGGAACGGGATCGCCAAACGCATCCCTTGCGTGCAAGGCTGTGAAAGTAATATTTCCCTGGAAGTAATTTGAGTATTTGCCGCTTGTGGAGAAGATCAGCGATTTTACATAAAGCGAGTTCGTGCTGAAATCGCTGCCGTTTTCAAAAATTAATTGAGCGCCATCGACCTGAGCTGTTGCACCGGCATTTAGATGTCCATGATCCTGGGCAAGAACCGAGGTGATGTGGCTCAATGCAAACGCGATGACGACGGATAAGAGTTGTTTTTTCATTCTTGGTTCAAGAGATTTTTAGTTTTAAAGTTGATATACAGCAGGGTTGATGTAACGAGATTGGTTACGGGTTAAAAGATTTTGTGCTTGGGTCCATGAAATCCTCTCGACGTGACCGTCAATAAAGAGGTAATTCGCGGAATGATCGTGCCGTTCGGCGGCGACTTCCTTTGCAAATTGCCGGGGAGCAAATCCACCTTCATCTGGATCGGCAAAATGGAAATGGTCCATATCGCTGTAGGCATCGGCACACTCGAGCAAAAAAGTTGTTTCGCTGGTTGAAGGTATGCTGCTGACTTTTCGCACGGAAGCTTCACCCGGTGTTGGGAGCAGGAAATCGTTGATCGCAAAGCTATAAATTCGCTTTTTATTCAAATCAGCAGGGCAACGATAAACCTGCCGCGTGCCTCCGTAAGGAATCAAACTGGCGACCCACGACTTGCCCTGGTGCTCGGATAACGGCAAGGCGCCGTCATTATCATCGCTGAACATGACAGTGGAAATACCGATCTGGCGCAGGTTATTGAGGCAACTCGTTGCTTTCGCTTTTGACTTTGCCTTTGCCAAAGCAGGCAACAGCATGCCGGCGAGAATCGCAATGATCGCGATCACAACGAGTAATTCGATCAGCGTAAATCCGCCTCGAACTCGAGATTGCATATAAGTAATTTCCTAAGTGTTTAAAGGATCGCCATCGAGATGTGGGCGAAAACAGTTACACTGGCGACGCCCGTCAATTGAAGAACTCCGGATACGGTTACATTATCCCACGATTCACAATGCAACTCCGTTCATGGCGTAAAATGAGCTGCAGGAACCAGAATGTAAGCAATCTGGAATCAGGCGATTTTGGGAGGCGGGAAAGCGGGTGGATAAGCCACTAGTGACTCCACCGTGGAAAAGCAAAACCCTTGTTCAGAGTCTTCAGTCGGGAACAGAATTGGAGTTGTTGTCGAAACGAAAAGATCGATTTTTTTGATAGCAGTTTGCTGATCTTTTTTCTTCTCAGCTTGTTTGCCAGCCGTCACCAGCTTGCAAAGTTTACAGGGATGCTTGCCATCAAACGTTTTGACCAGGGCTGTTTCGAACGTTCCTTCCCGGGAGTAAGTCACCAGCATGCGCATCCATGCTACGGACTGCAAAATGGGCCATTGCGCCCCGATGCAAAATACGAGGATCAGTGCAATGAGGATTTTTTGAAATCTCAACACGTCAAAAGAATCTGTAAGCATTCGGACACGCTCTGTCAAACGGCGGCTCATTTCCAGAAGTAAGATGCTTCGGGAGTGGAAACGGTTCCCATATTTTCCAATAAGGGTTTTGCCTTATAAAAAGCTCAAGCCGCAGCCTCATTGTGGGCTCAGTGGCCCAAAACTAAAGTTCCACCACCGGAAAACAGGATATGGAAAAATACGTTTGCGTTCACGGCCACTTTTATCAACCCCCACGCGAGAACCCGTGGCTGGAAACGGTGGAACTCCAGGACTCCGCGGCTCCATTTCACGATTGGAACGAACGCATTACGTCCGAATGTTATGGCCGAAACACGGCCGCCCGCATCTTTGACGGTGAAGGGCGCATTGAAGGGATCGTCAATAACTACGCCAAAATCAGCTTCAACTTTGGCCCCACCCTGCTTGCCTGGCTTCGAGAGAAAATGCCCTGGGTGCACAACGCAATCGTTGCTGCTGATGAATTGAGCCAGAAGCAATTTGGCGGGCATGGCTCAGCAATGGCGCAGAATTACAACCACATGATTCTGCCACTCGCGAACGATCGCGACAAAGAGACCCAGGTGATTTGGGGCATCAAAGACTTTCAATTTCGGTTTGGCAGGTTGCCTGAGGGAATGTGGCTCGCTGAAACGGCGGCGGATTCCCCAACGTTGGAAGTTCTCGCGAAGCATGGAATCAAGTTTACCGTCCTTTCTCCCTTCCAGGCACGAGCCATGCGGAAAGTCGGCGAGACGGATTGGCAGGATGTAAATGGTGGCAGAATCGATCCGTCCCGCCCATACCTGATGAAACTTCCTTCAGGCCAGTCCATAACCGTGTTCTTTTACGATGCGCCCGTTTCTCAGGCGGTTGCATTTGAGAAATTGCTCGACTCGGGCGAAAAATTCGCCGACCGCTTGTTAAGCGCTTTTTCGGACCAGCGCGACACGGACCAACTCGTAAATATTGGGACTGATGGTGAATCCTATGGGCATCATCATCGCTGGGGTGAAATGGCGCTGGCCTATGCGCTCCAATATATAGAGTCGAATCACCTCGCGCGGCTGACGAATTATGGTGAATTCCTCGAGAAGCATCCGCCAGAATATGAGGCGCAAATTCATGAAGGGAGCGCCTGGAGTTGTTCTCATGGCGTTGGCCGCTGGAAGGAGAATTGCGGTTGCAACAGCGGCGGCCATGGCGATTGGAATCAAAACTGGCGCGCCCCTTTGAGGCAGGCCCTGGATCGGCTCAGGGATGAATTGCTCCCTGTCTACGAGGAGGAAGGCAAAAAGCTTCTGAAAGATCCATGGTCAGCTCGGAATGATTATATTTCCGTCATCCTCAACCGGGAGGATGCCAATGTCGATGCGTTCCTTCAAAAGCATGCCAGCCATCCACTTACTGATGACGAAAAGGTAGAAGTACTTAAGCTGATGGAACTTCAACGCCACGCCATGCTGATGTACACAAGTTGCGGCTGGTTTTTCGATGAACTCTCCGGGCTTGAAACCGTGCAGGTAATTCAATATGCCGCACGCGTAATTCAGTTGGCGGAGGATTTGTTTAATAGAAATTTTGAAGAAGGGTTCCTTTCCATTCTGGAACACGCTAAAAGCAATATTAAAGAGAATGGAAATGGGCGCGATATCTACAACAAATTTGTCAAACCCGCCATGATTACATGGGACAATGTAGTCGCGCATTATGCGATCAGTTCTGTTTTTTCAGCATACGAAGAGAGAACCCAGGTATTCCTCTACAGCTTTGAACAGCAAAGGCGAGAGCTTGCTGTTGAAGGAAAAGCCCGACTTGCAGTGGGAACCGTCGATGTCAGGTTCGATATTACTCGAGAAACGAAACGCTACA
>JBQCGE010000155.1:0-3214 GCA_051955955.1 Verrucomicrobiota bacterium | reverse complement strand
AACCGGGTGAACCAGCGTGTGATGCGCGTGTTCAGGACCGGTGGCGGCGCCTGGTTGAGCACCGCACCGACCAGATTACAACGCGCATGGCGCAAAGTTTCCAACTGAGCCGCAGTTTCACGCGCATCCGCCTTGCCGCTGCCAACCAGCCAGATGAGTTGGGGCAAATGCTCCGCGAGCAAAACAGCTTCCGGTTCCGAAGCGGGAGGCAGTTCCACAAAAATAACCAGGTTATCAATCTGCCGCCAATATTCCAGCGCCTTTTCCCATTGCTTGCGACGTTCCAAATTCCAAACCCATCCTGGCAGAGGAATATGGACGACCGGCTGGGCGTTCGGGTCCTGAAGCTGTTCGGAAACCTTTTCCGGATCGCTCAGAACTGTCGGCGTAAGATTGGTATTACTTTGGGCAGGGAGATTAATTCCCTCAGCGGCTTCAGCCTCGGCCGTTGAAGTGGCATGACTTTCGCCATTGTGGTGGGCATCGGTCGCGTTGGCGTTGGCGTGCTGATGAGCAGCGGCATGGGAGTGTTCGGCGCGCTCCGGATCAACTTTTGAGCTTGAGGCGGTGCCGGGATCAGAACCGTGACTGGAAGTTTGTGGCTCGGCAGCATTGGGGCGCGTGTCCACCGTGAGTACACGGAGGCCGCGCTGGCTCGCCGCACTGACGAGGAGATTCACCCACGTGGATCGTCCTTCTCGATGCGAAGAAGAGATGATCCCGCAAACGAGTGCTTCATCGCGGTTTGCGCTTAACTTGCCTTTGAGCAACGTGAGCGTGCGAAAAGCCCAATTCACCTGGCTTGCGGCGCTCATTTTCCGCAGGTCGCCCAATGTTGCGAGAACTGGCAAATGGGTGACTCGCGTGATGTCCTCAGGCGTTTTGAGTGTTGTGTCCATCGCCTCGGTGAACATGGCGATTAAGAGGCTGACGCCGAGGCCGGCGAGACCTGCGATAATGGCGAGAAGAAAAACCTTTAGCCAGCGCGAGGCGAAGTTAACGCTGTTCATCGTGGCCGGTGAGAAAACCGAGAAAGCGGGCAGGGTGCTATCGGTTAAGAGGCGTGCTTGTTGTTCGCGCTGGGCGAGCATTTCGCGGGCGTTTTTCTGGCTTTGTAACTCCGCTTTTTTCATTGCGTAAGCAATGCTGTCGTCCGTGCGGCTGCTGAGCTTTTGGTATAGATTCGTGATCTGCTGGCCGAGTTCGACGATTTGTTTTTGGATAGCCGGCTTTTCACTTTGCAAATCGAGCATGGAGGTGAAGAGCGGATTACTGGGCGCGAGCGATGTTGACTTTTTGGGAGGCGAGTTTTTCTGCTGCTCCTCAAGCATGGCGATCTGCTTGCGCTTCTGGATGATGATCGGATTTTGCTCGGTCATGACCAGCAAGTCCTTTTGAAGTTCGGCTTTGGCTTTATCCAGTTCAGCGTTGGCTGGCGTTTCCTTGCTGAGCAAGTCCTGGCGAACGGCGAGTTTAGTATCGATCGTTTCCAGGTCGATCATGCGGGCATCTCGCTTGGCTTCGAGATCACGAAGTTGGCGAATATTTTCTTCAGTCTCGCGCTCGAGATCCCCGAAGCTGTTGTTCGAAAACGCTTTTAATTGTTCGGTCAGATCCTGGACGCGCGTGTCGGCCTCAAGGACCTTTTTCTTGAGGAAATTATCGATTTCACTCGCCTGGGCGCGTTGGATATCGCGGGTGTAATCGACCACTTCGCTCGCGTAAAGATTTGCGAGTTCGACCATGGCCCCGAGTCTTCCAAATGCTTTTACCGACAGGAGGACGAAATCCGGGTTTGGGGCTGGTTTAATTTCAACAGCTTTGGCGAGCTGTTCCGGCGTCGGTTTAATGGAAGCAAGGACGGCATTCGTTTCGGCGCTTGCGGCGACGCGGCGAAGGACTTCGCCCGACTTCATGAAAGCGTAGAGCGTCTGGTCGGAGTATTCGCGAGGAGAGAATTGATCCGCATTTTCGGCGCGAGCTGCATTAGATCCCTTGCGCATGAGCGGGACCGTGACGCGATAATGCACCAGGAAGGTAGCGAGAATGAACCCGAGGACCGCAGCGATGGCTCCGCCGGTGCAAATGGCTGCTGAGTGGCGCTTGACGGCGGCCACAAGCCGCCATGGGTCAAAAGGAAATTTGAACCCGGGTTCCGATTCCTCCGTTGGGTTATATTCGAGCGCCTTGCGGGGCTCCGGATCTTCCCACGGGCGGCGTGCATGGAAGCGTTCCTCCCCATGCGGGCGACGGTGTGAATCCGACTCGAACTCCTGTTCGTCGTCTTCGTGATCGCGAGAGGCGCCGTTGCGTTTATGGCCGTTGGCGCCAAATTCCGATTCGCGATTCTCCCTGAAATTGGAGGAACGCTGATGGGTTGTACGCGGACGACGGCGAACCGTGCCGGTGTTAGGATATTCGTCGCTCATGAAACTTTGAATATTTTAATCTCGATGGGAATGACCGAGGAGGATGGCCCGGACCGCCCGTCACTGCGGGAGTAAGTCCGTGGCAAAAGGCTGTTGTCGATAGAGTCATCAAGCTGCCATTCCGGTTCGTCAGTCGGGCAAATCGGCCCGGCCTGGCGGACGAAATAAATGGTTTCTCCTCTGATCAGTCTGCAACCCATAGTTCCTGACGCAGTCGTTAAACAGCGTGGGGTAGTTATAAAAAGGGGGTGAAGAACAGGCCATCAGGCAAGCGCCTGTTTGCCTAATCCCCCCGCAGGCTCAGGGTTTCATGGGAAAAAACCTGAAGCCGGGTTTTACCCCGGCTTCAGCATGGCGAAGGAATAAAATGTTCCTGGAAATGAAGGCTTTAAGAAGCTGTCCCGTCGCGCAATTGCACCATCAGTTCAGTGATTAACTCACACTTCTGGCGAGTGACCGCATTGACGCGATGGAGCTTGTAATTGCATTGGGCAAAGGTTCCGAGCCCGATATTGTAGGCGGCGTAAACCTCCCCGGGAGTGGGTTGCCGGCCCAATTTGCGGGAGAGCTCCGCGTAAATGATGCTCATGTAATTGGACGCGTAAACTTTGTTGATGAATGAATTGAAGACGTGGCGATCGTAGCTGTAGGTCCGGAGCCGACGCGCCTTGCGCCAATTATTTACATCCATCCATGCGGATTCGGAGAGTTGGAAATCCCCGAGTGATCGGCCCGAATCGCCATAGACGAACTGGCCGTTGCTTGACTCAACGAAGCAAACTGCT
>JBQCGE010000154.1:0-4004 GCA_051955955.1 Verrucomicrobiota bacterium | reverse complement strand
GTGGCCGGTTTCACCGTAAATCTCCTGGTTGAGATGAACCAGCACACCGTTGTGATGCATCGTAATACGTGGAGGAGCGATCAGTTTATCGCCGTCATACTTGGGTGCGGTGAAAACAATGTCGTAAGTTTGCCATTCGCCGGGCTTGCGGCAGGCGTTCACGAGCGGCGGAGTTTGCGCGTAAACGGCGGCTGCCTGGCCATCGGGTGCCCACTTGATAGTGTATGAATCAAAGATTTGAATTTCATAAAGGCCCATTAATACGACGCCGTTATTCCCCTGGTTATACCAAGGGCCTTTGTAATCGGCCGGAGCCATCCACTCCAGGTGCAGTTGAATATCTCCGAAAGATTCCCTGCTGGAGAGCCCTCCGCCATGCGCAATCATTTCGCCATCCTTCATCAGCCATTGAGTTGGGTTCCATTGGGAAAGATCCTTGCCATTGAATAATACTATGGCGTCGGCGGGAATGGGCGCGGGCGCGGGCGCTGGGCCAGGATCAACTCGGATCGGCGCGGGACGGTCCGGATCATGAACCAAATAACCGCACCACGGCAGCTTCGGCGTATCTTTGTAACCAAAAACGCCGGAGCCATTTGTGGCATAAACGAGCCCATCGGAAAGGATCGGCAAAGCTGCATTCGCTGAGAATGTGGATACAAATGCAATGAGCAGGAAGAACAGCAAAGGCATGCGGTAGTTTAAGAATCCCACCCGGAATGGGCAAGCAGAGTCCTTCGGAACCAGGCGAAAGTAGGGGAGTGTTGAGGAACGACCAAATTGGGACGGCCTCGACCCATACTGATATACAGTTCGACCATTCGCTGGCGGCCCGTTCCCCATAAATAAAGAATGCCAGCAAAAACCTTGCGCCCGCCCGGAACTCCACTATCTTAAGCCACCTCAACGGCGGGGTAGCCAAGTGGTAAGGCAGGGCTCTGCAAAAGCCTTATGCGTCGGTTCGATTCCGACCCTCGCCTCCAGTCCAAATTCCTTCGGAAATTCAAAGATTTTCTCCGATTTTTCCCGAAAAATGGGCCATTTACCAGCGAATTTGCCAGCAAAGCGGATTTAAGCCCTTGGCGGCACAACTGCCCTCCTACTGCGGCACGCTTTTTCCGTTTTTGTCGCAAATTTCTCTCCATACGGGAGGAGCCTGTGAAAGACGCGTTCCGGCTGTATTGACGTCAGAAAACGTTTTGCGGCGGCACGCACAAGAAAGTTCGATTCGAAGGAGGCGAAACCGCGAGCAGCGAGCTATATTTAAAGCATGCGGCAGTCATTCGGTCCAACCATGTCGCTCACGGATGTGAAAGCCTCTGCGCTTTCGCCCGCTTCTGCGAGCCGAAAGGCAGAATCTGGAATTTGGTAAAACGCACAGTCTATCCTGAAATCAGCAAGATTGTAGAACATGAGGCTGGACACGGTCCTGCAGTTCGCCTTCGGGTCAATGAAAGCTGCAAGTCCATCGAATCAAACTTCAAGCCCTCGCTCGGGCGAATTGAAGACACGCCCCCGAAGTCAGAGGTCGAGCAATAAACCGTTTTGCGACTGGCGCTTGCCGCCTGAAGTAACGACACCGCGTTCAAAGTTTATCCGCTAGCAAATATGAAAAACAAATCGAAATCTGCCTCTTCAACGGCAGCAAGAACGCCTAACCTTTTTCTTACTCGTGTTCAGGGCCTCCTACCGGAATTGGAGGCGTTTTACAAAGACATTCACGCTCATCCTGAGCTTTCCATGCAAGAGACCAGGACTGCTAACCTCGCGGCTTCGCGCCTTCGCAAGGCCGGTTACAAAGTGACCACCGGGGTTGGCAAGACGGGAGTCGTCGGTTTGCTGCATAACGGGGACGGCCCCGTGGTCATGATGCGAGCGGATATGGACGCGCTTCCTGTGAAGGAAATGACCGGACTTCCCTATGCGAGTAAAGTGACAGCGACGGATCGGGAAGGCAAAACGGTGCCAGTGATGCACGCCTGTGGTCATGACATGCACGTCGCGTGGCTCGCAGGCGTCATTGCTTTTCTTGCTGAAACACGCGATACATGGCGCGGAACCGCGATGGCAGTTTTTCAGCCTGGCGAGGAAACCGCTGAAGGTTCACAAGCGATGATCGACGACGGACTTTTCAAACGCTTTCCAAAGCCGGATGTGGTCCTTGGGCAACACGTCATGAGTCTTTCTGCTGGAACGCTTGGCGGACGGACAGGAGTCATCACTTCTGCCGCCGACAGTCTGCAAATCCGAATGTTCGGGCGTGGGGCTCATGGTTCGATGCCGGAGGCGAGCGTTGATCCCGTAGTTATGGCGGCATCAACCGTGATGCGTCTCCAAACCATCGTCTCCCGGGAGGTTGCACCCACGGAAGCGGCAGTCGTCACGATTGGGGTCCTTGAGGCGCGCTCGAAAGAAAATGTGATTCCTGACGAAGCACTCATCAAATTGAATGTGCGCACGTTTGATGAAGGGGTTCGAAAACGAGTGCTCGCGGCCATCAAGAGAATAGTAAATGCCGAAGCAGAGGCAGCTGGCGCTCTTAAGCCACCGGAAATTACACCGCTCGACCGGTATTCTCTCGTGAGGAATGATGCCGAGGCGACGAACCAAGTCGTCGAAGCATTTCGAAAGAACTTTCCGGCCAGCCAAATTCAAATGACTAAACCAACCATGGCGAGTGAGGATTTCGGGTGTTTCGGTACCGAATGGCACGTCCCTTCTGTTTTTTGGTTCGTTGGGGGCACAGATCCGGCTCAGTATGCCAAAGCAAAGAAAGCCGGCCGACTGGGCGATATTCCGACGAATCACAACCCACATTTTGCGCCTGTCATTCATCCGACCTTGGAAACTGGAGTCGAAGCGATGGTTGTGGCCGCTAAAGCCTGGCTTTCGTCCTGATGCGCCCCGAACCTGCGCACATTGAAGAAAAAGACCCGTTTACGTGGGTGAACGTATGATTCACGTCCTGATAACTGTGTTGGACCTCGGAGGCACCTTCGTCTTTGCGATCAGCGGGGCGGCGGCGGCTGTAAAACACCGACTGGACATTTTCGGCGTGATGGTCCTTGCGTTCGCCGCGGGCAATGTGGGCGGGATCACTCGCGATGTTCTGATCGGCGCAGTCCCGCCCGCGGCCATCGCGGACTGGCGCTATGTTGCGGTTTCCATTCTGGCGGGATTTGTTGTTTTTTTCTGGAACTCGCTCATCACGCGTCTCAATAATCCAGTGCTCTGGTTTGATGCCGTGGGCTTGGCTTTTTTCGTGGTAGTAGGCACGAAGAAAGCCTTGATTCATGGAGTAAATCCAGTGATGGCTTCGCTGCTCGGAATGTTGAGCGGGATAGGCGGAGGGATGCTGCGTGACGTGCTTCTCACGGAAATCCCTGTTGTTTTGCGATCTGACTTCTATGCGCTGGCGGCACTTGCTGGCGCAATCGTCATAACTTCAGGGCACCTACTGCAAATTTCACCGATAGCGACCTCAATTGTCGGGGGCGCACTTTGTTTTGCCTTGCGCTATATGGCGATACGCCACGGATGGCATCTGCCCACAACCTGGCCGCCCAAACGACAGTTGAAGGGATCGAACTTGGAGGGGAATCTGCACGACGTCGGGAGGACTTAACATGGGGCTCTTCGTATTAAAGTGCTGCAAGCTCTTCGATGGTGTATCCGATCAGTTGACAGGCCCCGTTGAAATTCTTGTTGAAGGTGCGCGCATCAAGGAAATCGGCCCCTCCGTAACGCGGCCACCTGATGTGCAGTTAATTGATCTCTCGAAGCGGACTGTCTGTCCAGGGTTCATTGATACGCATGTCCATTTGACGATGGATGCCACCGATCTCCCCCAACAAACGCTCCAGTCGTCCACCGGAAAATTCATGAAGAAGCTCCTCAGAGACCGTCTGCTATGCCTTTTCACCTGCTGCTTTGCTTTAAGCGTTTCCAGCGTTCGTTGCTTTGGCGCTCCCCCCTCATTGCCGCCGCCGAAGATGACGTTCCTG
>JBQCGE010000153.1:0-7467 GCA_051955955.1 Verrucomicrobiota bacterium | reverse complement strand
AGATTTCTTCGCGCCAGACCCGATCTTCCAACTCCGGTTCGGAAATAATGGTCGGCTCAAGGTAAGCCCCGCGATCAAAAGGCCGGCCGGCGCCATGCGCGATTTTTCGTCCATCATTTTTTGCGCTCGAAACGAATTCCTCCACACTCCGCCTTTGAGCTTCGGAAACCATTGGGCCCAACTGCGTCGTGTCCTTCTCCGGATCGCCGACCACCAATGCGGCAGTCGCAGCCTTGAATCGCTCCAAAAATTCTCCGTAAATTTTTTTCTCCACGAATATTCGGCTTCGCGCGCAGCAATCCTGCCCGGTATTTGCGAATACGCTTCCGGGAGATTGCGACGCCGCTTTCTCCAGGTCAGAATCAGCAAAAACGATGTTCGGTGATTTTCCGCCCAGCTCAAGCGAGACCCGCTTAATACCTTTACTAGCCAGGGCCATGATTCGGCTCCCGACTTCCGTGGAGCCGGTGAATGAAACTTTTCGAACCAATGGATGAGTGACGAGCGCGTCACCGACCCTGGAGCCAGAGCCCGGCAGGACCTGCAACACTCCTTCCGGCAGTCCAGCATTTCTGGCAATTTCGCCCAATAACAAGGCCGTCAATGGCGACAGCGAGGCGGGTTTCAAAACTACTGAATTCCCCGCAGCGAGCGCTGGAGCCACTTTCCACGAGGCAATCGGAAATGGAAAATTCCAAGGAACAATCGCGGCCACCACGCCCATGGGCTGGCGCAATGTAAAATCAAATCCTCCTCGCCATACCGGGATGGTTTCGCCACCAAACTTCGTGATCGCGCCCGCGTAATACTCAAAAATCCGGGCACCCAACCCGATCTCGTCCCTCGCGTCGGAAATGGGTTTTCCAATGTTCGCCCTTTCCGCCTGCGCCAATTCTTCGGCTCGCTCGCGAATTCCCCTGGAAATCGCGAACAAAATTTCCGTCCGTTTCCCGGGAGAACAATCACGCCATTTTTCCTGCCAGGCTCGATGCGCACTTTCGATGGCCAGATTCACCAACTCACTTCCGGCGTTTTCCACTTCAGCAAAGGTTTCTCCGTTGGCTGGATTCACCAGTTTGGTTCGCTCTTCCGTTCCGCTGGAACGGTACTCCCCATTGATAAATGGTTTATTTGGCAGTGGCTTCATAATGCTTGGTTGTAAAGTTCTCGAAGATCCGCTTCCGTTACGGGCACCGGGTTGGTCTGGTGGCAGGCATCCGCATAGGCCTGTGGGACCATCATTTCGATATGGGCATCCGTAACATCGTAATTGCGAAGGCCTGACCTGATCCCAAGGCCGTTCAGAAAATCCCGAATGAAATCAATGGTTCGCGTATCGGCCTCCGAATCCGGCACTGTCATAACATCCAGGCCCGCTGCAATGCCAACCCGGCGGTATAAGCCGGGTTTCCGTTTTGCGTTCAATTCCATGACATAGGGCAGGCACAACGCATTGGCCAGGCCATGGTGCATTCCGCAAATCGTTGAAAGCGGATGCGCCAGCGAATGAGTCGCCCCGAGATCTTTCTGGAATGCGACCGCCCCCATCGCCGCTGCGACCAGCATTTTGCCTCGGGCGTCAATGTCGTTTCCGTCGCGGTAGGCTCGCGGCAACGCCTCAACAATGATATGCACACCTTCCAGCGCGATTCCGTCGCAGAGCGGGTGAAAAACCGGCGATGTGAATGACTCAATACAATGCGTTAGCGCATCTGCTCCCGTGGCGGCAGTCAATTTCGGCGGCAGTCCACGCGTCAATTCTGGATCGAGCAAAACCAGGTTCGCCAACAAACCCGGATGGAACAGCACCGATTTCTTTTTCGTTTTCTCCAGAATGATGACTGAACTCCGCCCCACTTCACTGCCCGTTCCGGCCGTGGTCGGTATGCAAACGCAGGGAGCCAATCCATACCAATCCTCTCTCCAGTCGAATTGCGATAAATCCGCCTTGGGTCGTTTCACCAGCAGTCGAATTGCCTTTCCGGCGTCGAGCGCGCTTCCCCCGCCAAATGCAATCACTGAATCGCATCCCCCGCTCCGGTATGCCTCAGCACCATTTACTACATCCTGTTCAATCGGGTTCGGATGCACTTGTGAAAAAACGCGCCAGGTGGATCCTCTTCCCGACTTCCCCAAGGTTGTTTCCAATATTGAAAATGCATCCGTGCGCAACAGGCCAGGGTCAGTGACTACCAGTGGCCGCTCCAATCCCATGTTTTTGAGGCGCTGAGGCAACTCTGCAATCGCGCCCGCTCCGAACACGGTCACAGTTGGAAAAGAGAATGTAGAAAGTGTCATACAATTTCGAAGCTTCCGGTCATCACACTTCGCAGGGCAGCAACTTTCGTTGTGCTGTGGAATTTCATTTGCGCCAGAGAATGACTAAACCCGGTCTCTTTTGCAACCACCGCGCAAAGTGCGTGGCAATGACCTCCTCGCCAGCAGGTTGTGAGTCTCGCCTCCCCCTCTGGAGTTTTCCGTTCATTCATGCGACATATATCGCATGGGGAAGAAATCATCTTTGGACATCAATGGGCACACGCTCCAGGTTTCGAATCTCGATAAGGTGATGTATCCCTCTTCCGGCTTTAGCAAAGGGAATGTGATTGATTATTACATCAAGGCCTCTTCCTTTATTCTTCCCCACCTGAAGGATCGCCCACTTACGCTCAAGCGTTATCCGGAAGGTGTTACCGGGGAATATTTTTACGAAAAAGACGCTCCCAGCCATACGCCCGAATGGGTCCAACGAGCCACGGTCGCGCGCAAAGGCCGTCCTGGAAACATTCGCTATGTCTTGATCAACGATCTCCCGTCGCTCGTTTGGGCTGCGAATCTTGCCAGCCTCGAAATGCACATTTTTCTCGCCCGTTACCCAAAAATCCAGCAGCCCACCTCCATCGTCTTTGACCTGGATCCGGGCGAGCCTGCGAACATCCTCGATTGCGCCGAGGTTGCCATTTGGATTCGCGAGCTTGTTGAGAAGTTCAATTTGAAATCCTGCGTGAAGGCTTCCGGGTCAAAAGGTCTCCAACTTTACATCCCGCTCAATTCGCAAGTGACCTACGAAAAAACACAACCATTCGCTCGCGCAATTGCTGAATTCCTCGAAGCACAGCATCCGGACAGGGTTGAATCACAAATGGCAAAGGAGCTTCGAGCAGGAAAAGTGTTTATCGACTGGAGCCAAAACTCAGAGTTTAAAACGACAGTTTGCGTCTACTCGCTCCGCGCCAAGCGTGAGCAACCGTTCGTCTCAATGCCATTCACATGGGAGGAGATCGAAAATGCCTGCCGGACATCGGATTCAAAAAGTTTGTTTATTGACGCGGACGCGGCGCTGCAACGGCTCGAAAAGGTTGGGGATTTATTTGAACCGGTCCTGACAATGAAACAAAAACTGCCTTCAAAATTCGAGCAATTGCTCGGCTCGGTAAAGCTCGCTGAATCCCATGAAGCAAGGCCCGAATCTAAAACGAAGCCATCGGCCAAAGCTAAAACCAAGCAACGCCTGAAGGGTCTTGGCGATCACTCGATCAATGCTTACGAAGCGAAACGCGATTTCTCTCAAACCAGGGAGCCAGCGCCGGAAAAGAAACCGAACACCTCTGAAAAGCTCCCGATGTTTGTGATTCAAAAGCATAAGGCCAGCCATCTGCATTACGATTTCCGGCTCGAAATGGATGGGGTCCTCCGTTCGTGGGCCGTGCCGAAAGGGCCTCCATATATCCGCGCTGAAAAACGCCTGGCGATGTGGGTTGAAGATCATCCGCTCAGCTACGCCCGCTTCGAAGGCATTATTGCTCCCGGGAATTACGGTGCTGGCACAGTGATGGTGTGGGATATCGGGACCTACGAAGTTATGGATGGGAATTTCCACGCCGGCAAACTGCACCTGATGCTTCATGGTAAAAAGCTGAACGGCGAATGGATTTTGGTTCGAGCCCCACGAGCTGAAGATGAAGAAAAACAGCCCTGGTTCCTGATTAAAGGCGGGGAGAGCATGGAAGCTCCGCCCGACGCAGACCAATCCGCGATTACGGGCCGCACCATGGAAGAGATCACCGAAGCTGCCGATGCGGAATGGCAAAGCAATCGCACCGCTTCCATGGCAAAAATAAAGCCGCTTACAAAAATCTCGGCTAAAGCGAAGTCTCGAACCACGGGTCCCAGAAGCAACTCCCGCAAGCTAGTCTCAAAGTGACGAACCACTCATCGCTCGAATCTCAGGTTCATAACCTTCACGAAAGGTTGAATATTTGAACCGGTAACCTGTCTTTTTTACGCGCTGGTTTGCTACCCGCTTATTCGTAACTCCTCGCTTTTTTTCCACAACCGCAGCTCTTTCGGGGACTGGCAGATTCATCCGGTGGGAAAGATAGTTGTAAAAGTCCCGCTGCGTTACGGGCTCATCATCCACAATGTTATAAACCCCATTGGATTCGGGGTGCTTTAACAAATGGACAATTGCCGCAGCGGCATCTTCCACATGGATCAGGTTCATGTAATTGCCGCCATCTCCTCTCATTACTGCATTCCCGGCAACGAATTGTTTGAAGGCATAGCCTCGTCCGGGTCCATAAATTCCTCCCAGCCGCACAATAATGTTCCTTAACCACTGCCCTGCTTTGCTGATTTCGCTTTCAGTCTCGACTAACACTTTGCTCGTTTCAGCTTGGGGATTGGTTTCGCTCTCTTCGTTCACCCATGCACCATCAGTCTGCCCATAAACACTGGTGCTGCTCGTAAACAAAAACCGTTCTGGCGGATTCTCCCTCAGCCCTTCTAGAATTCGCCTCGCCCCTTCCAAATAAACACGCTGATAATCCGAAACGGTTCCGCCACTTGAAGAGATCGTGTTGATCACCCAGTCGAATCTCTCCTTCCACCCATATTCCAGAATATCCGCGCGGATCAGGTTAATTCCTTTGCGTTTCAATTCATCCTCAGCGTCCGCGCTTCGGCGCATCCCGTACACTTCAACGCCACTCCGAGCGAGCAATTCCCCGACGCGGCTGCCGGTATAACCGCACCCAATAATCCATGCTTTTACATGATTTACTCCCACCGCTCACCAGTTGAACATCGAATTGCCCCGGGGGTCAAATGGTTGATGCTGAGCCCAAAACAACGTTTTTGATTTGAACTTACCTCTTATGAGGTGAACCTTTGATTTAAAAGGATTTATGCCGCAGGCAATTATCGACCCAGAACCAGTCCGCCGTTTCGCGGAGGAATTGCAGCGCTTCAATCGCGAACTGCAAACGAGGATGACTTCTCTCCAGGCGCGCTTCAATGCCCTGCGTGACAGTTGGCAGGACCAGGAGCAGGCCAAGTTCACGGATGAATTCAACACGACCACAAAAACGCTGAAGCGCTTTATCGAACTTTCCGACCAGCACGTCCCCTATTTATTGCGCAAGGCGGAACGGATCGAAGAATATCTGAAGCAGAAATGACCGGCACATCTGCAAATGTCCTTTCGAACGAAGCGATTGAAATCTTCCGCGTTCGGCTGCTCGTCTATCTGAGCAAAGTTAAACCGTTGCTGGAGGATTCACGGGACGATGTGATTCGCGCCCGCGAATGGGTCCGCGGCGATCGTGCCACTCATTGGCGCGGCGAGTTAAACCGGCGTCGCCGCAAATTGGAACAGGCACAGCAGGCACTCTTCGCCGCTCGCTTTTCGGACCTTCGTGAAACGAGCAGCGCAGAACTCATGGCTGTCGAACGGGCCAAACGCGCCGTCACTGAGGCGGAGGATAAACTCCGAGCGATCAAACGTTGGACGCTTGAGTTCGATCATCGTGTTCTCCCGCTGCTCAAGCATCTCGACCATCTCAATACCACCTTTGCGAACGAACTCCCAAAGGGCGCGGAGTATTTGCGTGAAATTGTGAAGGCGCTGGAGGCCTATACGGAAAACATTGCTCCAACTAACATTGAGAAAACCGGCCCCAATGCGGAAACAAGCGCTCCCGACCCTGCTCAACCTGCTGAGCCTGCAGCAGAACTTCCAAATCGAGAGGAAACATGAATATCACGACCAACGGCCAAACGCTCGCCGCCGCAACCAAGGAATTGGCCCGGCAATGGAACGAAACAAAACTTTCCTGGTCTGATCCCAAGTCGGCATATTTCGAAACGAAATATATGCAGGAATTAATCGCCAGCGTCGAACGGGCCCTTCCCGTTTTCGAGGAACTGCAAAAATTGCTCAACCGTGTAAGGACCGATTGTGAGTAGCATTTTGAACGTTACAAACACTCTGAATTTGCTCCAGGAGTTGCGGGGTTCAATCCGCAATTTCTCCGAATCCGACGCGCGCGCAACATCCGAATTCAACGCGCAGCGGGAGGCTCTCGAGAAACGAACCGCTGCAACCACCGCCGCCGAAAAAAAGGATTTGGAAGAAAAACTCGCCGCCGAAAATCAACGTTATTCCGAGTCAAAAGCCAGACTCACCGCGCGGCATCAACTCCGCCGGCAAAGAATCAGCCAGGCGAACGCATCCACCAAACGCAGCGCGCTTTCACGCATTGAAAATGAGGAAGGCCGCCGCAAATACAATGTCCAGAAGGGCACTCTGGATACGGAACGTTGGTCGACGGATGCTTTATCCCGCAACGATCAGGCGTTAGCGCAGGTCCAATCCGAAATTTCCAACGAACTCGGCGTAATCGCCACGCTTGAAACGCGCCTTGGGCAAAGTTTTCGCGGGTATCATCTCCTAAAAAACCTGCTTAAATCATCGCCCCCGGCCGAAGCGCAACATTCAAACCAAAATGAGCAGCAACTCATCGGTTCCGCTCACAAATCCATAGCCGAAATCGACACAAGCGTCCGCCGCTTCAGCCGCAAACCGCTCCCGGCGCTCTTCCGCATCGCGCCGCTTTGGATCTGGTTCGTCCTCGCAATCATCGTCGCGTTTGTTGCCGTTCCACTTCTCCAGCAGTTCGGAATTTCAACGCTGGATGTCCGCACGGCCCGCCTTTATGGCGCGATATTATTCGGCGCGGCTCTTTTCCTTTATATCATCGGATATTTCACCGCCCGCTCAGAAGCGCGATCTCTCGTCCAACGTTTAGTCAACGCCAAGGAGCAACTCAATCACGCCTGGGAACTCGCCACCGAGCATCATCAGGCCGAAGCTACGCGGATCACAGAGGAAGCGCACGACCGCATCCAGACGCTCAACCACGAGTGGGAAGCCGCCCTCGCCGATGCCTTACGTCAACGGGAAGAATTGCCCTCTGCACTTGAACAAAAGCAAAACCGCGTCTCGGTCAGAAATGACCAGGCTCTCAATCGTTCGCTCCAATTGATCGAAACGAGCCATGAGAAAATTATTTCCGAGTTAAACACCCACTCTCAGGAACGGCTGCGAAAGCTCGAGGAGTCCACCCGCGAAACCTGGAAAAATATTGAGAAGAAATTCTCCCACGCGAATGAGGAGTTGGTCGCTCT
>JBQCGE010000152.1:0-3127 GCA_051955955.1 Verrucomicrobiota bacterium | reverse complement strand
TGACCGGGAAATCGCGAATGGTTCCCTTCTTCATGGGTAACACCGCGTCACATTAGTTTTGGTCGACCAACGCAGGTTCACTTGTCCCGTCTTGTTTTCCTTTTGTTCACCCGCTAGCTTTTGCTCATGTTACACCGGCGTTGCATCCCGCTGTTTGCCTCGGCATTGCTGTTGCCTTTTGCCTGGGCCGATACCATTGAGCTGAAGGATAATGCTTCGATCTCTGGGAAAATCATTGCCGAGAAGAATGAGTCGATCGCGGTCGATGTTGGTTACACAATCCTAATGGTTCCCCGCAATGCCATTTCCAAGGTGGTCACCAAAAAATCGGAAGACGAGAAGAAAGAGAAGCCGTCCGGCCCAAACGCGACTCCACCTGCTTCAGCTGCGTTGAAGGGGAGCCTTTATCAAAACCCCGGCGCACTCAGGCAGGATCGCACGGTCCGCGAACTGGTTTCCACGATTGGGGAAGCAGTCGTTCAAGTCCGGACTCCCAGCGGCCTCGGTTCCGGCTTTTTCATCAATGAGGACGGTTACCTCATCACAAATTTTCATGTGATCGAAGGTGAAACACAAATTTCCATTGAAGTTTATCATTCGCATGATGGGCAACTGGATCGACGGATTTACAAGCAGGTCCGCATCATTGCGATGAATAAATTTGCCGACCTTTCCCTGCTGAAGATTGAGGACAAAAACGCTCCTAAATTTTCGTGGGTGCTCCTGGGCGATTCCGATGCTCTTTCAGTGGGTGATCGCGTTTTCGCCATTGGCAGCCCCCTCGGCCTTGAGCGAACGGTTACTGAAGGGATAATCAGCACCAAGACCCGCGAGATACAAGGCGAGCTTTACATGCAGACGACAGCCCAAATCAATCCTGGCAATAGCGGTGGACCTTTATTCAATTTGCGCGGTGAAGTGGTCGGCGTCACCAACATGAAACTGACGTTTGGCGAGGGATTGGGGTTCGCTATTCCCGTCGAAGCGGTAAAGTATTTTCTCAATCACCGGGAAGCTTACGCGTATGACAACGATAATCCCAGCAACCCATATCGTTACCTGGAGCCTCCTGGAAAAACCGCCACAAAATTTTCGGTGAACAAGTAGGAGCGGGGGCTGCATTAAAGTGCGTGGCCAGTTTTGCCGATAGGTAAGCCATTTGATTTATTTTCTCAAAAATCTGAATGTCGCACCCTCGGTCCTCAGGTCGACTGCGATGGCGTCTCTTTTGCTGATAGCATTTGTCTTTGCCGGCTGTTCCACCAAGCCTTTGACCGACCCGATCATCGGTCCTGATTACGTCCCCCAAAATATCTATCAACAGGCTCCCAAACTTCCGCCCACGGTTCGCCGTGCTGCGGTGCTGCCGCTCGGGTTCAATCCCAATGACACATTGGCCGTGGCGGGACGAGAAACACTGGAACCGCTTTTCCGTTCCGAACTGGCCAAGCAAGGCAAACTGGAGGTGATTTTCGTTTCTCCGGAGCAACTTCGCCTCTGGACGGGAGAGGAACGTTGGGATTTCCAGGAAAAGTTACCGAAAAACCTGCTGGCGATTTTACGCGAGAAAACAGGAGCAGACGCCATTCTCTTCCCTTACCTGACGATCTACGCTCCATACCCACCCATGAAAATTGGATGGCGCTTTAAACTCACTACCTCCACTGATGGTGATGTGCTCTGGAGCGCAGATGAAACCTTTGATGCCGGATTTGGCCCCGTCTCAAACTCGGCTCGGCGCTACTCCCGGAATCACCTGAACAAAACTCCAGTGTTGGAGGATTCCCGTGCGATCCTGCTCTCACCCAGCGCCTTTGGTCAGTACACCCTTTGGGCCTTGCTCCAGACTATCCCTGGCCGTTAATGCGCGGTATTGCTCAAGTTTTTTTTCGCAGTTCCGATAAACAAGAAGTATTGAAACGCGCCTGCCAGTTAGGAAGTTAAAATGGAAATCAAACTGAACACCAGCGTGGATTCAGTTGCACGGGTGAAAGCCGCCCAGTCCAACCCTTCGCGAGAAACCAACAACCCCATCATTTCGGTCGGTTTTGAGAGCTCGAAAGCATTGGAAGCGCAACTGCAACAGGTTCCCGATGTGCGGCTCGACAAGCTCGAGAAAGCATTGAATCTCATTGGTTCACCGGCATATCCGCCACGCGAAACCATCAATGGCCTCGCGAACCTTCTCGCCACTCATCTCCCGCACGTTGGCGCAGAATAGCATTATGAGATTTCAATCTCCCTGGAATTCTTATCGCCAGGTCGCGCTGCAAACCGCCGCGCCTGGCCAGTTAGTCCTGATGCTCCTGGAAGGGGCCATTCGCAGCCTGGATCGAGCCGAAGCCGGTTTTGCAATTGAAGATCCAGCCGAGCAGAACGAATCCATTCATAACAATATTCAACGTGCTCAGGATATCATTAATGAGTTGAACATGGCCTTGAACATCGAAGAAGGTGGCAAGCTCGCTCACACCCTCAGGGCGCTTTACGAATACATGGATCGCCGCTTGCTCGATAGCAATCTTCGCAAATCGCCGGAAGGTTTGGTCGAAGCGCGCAAGCATCTTTCCACACTTCGTCAGGCATGGTTCGACATGTTGCACGGCAACACTTTGGCGCCCGCGCCTGAAGCGGAAATGGCCGCGGCCTGATCACCCCATGCAATCCGCCTCCCAACTCTGGGAACTTTACGAGGAGTGGAAGCGCCTTACGATCACTGAGGGCGCTGCAATCACCGCCTCCAATTGGCCGGAAGTGCGTCGCTGCCAGACGAATAAAAAGCAGCTTCAGCCCAGGATCATTCAACTCACGGAACTTTGTAAAAAAGAATGCACTATTCCCTCGGAGATCGAGCAGATCGATTCTCGGGTGCGTTCTTATGTGAATGATTTGATTCAGCTCGAATCCCGCAACAACCAGGTGTTGCAGGAGCGTCTTCAATTGCTCGCGCAGGAACGGGTCGAAATGGATCGAACTGCCTCCCGTCTGCGCCAGATTCATAAAACCTACGTGCCTCCTCCGCAAGCCGTTTGGGATAGCTACTCCTGAGTTGCCAAGCTGATTTCGCCCCGAATTTCCGGCAACTCACCATACCCACCGGGCATTTTACCCCAGAGTTGTTTCAATC
>JBQCGE010000151.1:0-10987 GCA_051955955.1 Verrucomicrobiota bacterium | reverse complement strand
ACGCCGCCAGTGTGTCGAACCGCGTTACAAACAGTGTCAACTGGTCCCAGGTCAGCCTTTTCGCCAATGCAAACATGTCCAGGTAAAATTCCGGCGGTGCCGGGTTCGCATTCGTGCGGCTCACGCTCCGGTTTAAATTTATAATCTCTTCCCGCAACGGCGTCGTGGCGCGGGGACCAAACACCGGCTCCTGCATTAAGAGCGCAGTGGTGGTCACGGCCACCTCGAACGGCACTCCCGCAGCCGATTCCGCCGGGGCAAATAGGGTGAGGTTCGTCATCCTCAAGTTTTGCAGGACTCTTAACGCGTCCGGTTTTTGGATGGCATCCTGAATTTTTCCGCGGGTAATACGATTCCGCAGCAGTTCCAGAACAGTTGTTCGGGAGAGATATTGGTAGTCGGTTGGACCACTCAGCAGGCCTTGCATTTCCGCTGATTGAAAGGGAGGGTTGCGCCATGCGCTGCCGGACTCTTCCGCCGCCTGAATTGCGCTGGTGAATCGAAGGGTGCGCGTTAATTCCAAGTCCGATGCGCATTGCATCACCATTTTGGCGCTGCTCAGTTTGTCCGGCAAAAGCTCAAGCCCAAAATCAACCACTCCAGGCGAACTCCTGCCTATCTGCTTCAGGACTTGATCATCCATTGCCCGAAGGTGCGCTGGAATCAAAATCGCCAGGGCAATGGCCACAAGACCACCCACAAGCGAAATTATTGCTAACAAAACCTTCGACATCGGAAGCGATTACTATAGCACAACGAGAGCCGTTGCCAGCGCGTTTTGCTTCAGCATGCGATCAATCAACAAACGCCAATTCATTCGACATCAAAATTACCTGGGCATATTTTTCGAATGCATTCAACGGTTTAGGCAACTCCTTCGGCCCGCTGAATTGTTCCTTCGAATTCCAGTTCGCCAGTTTCGCATCTTTGTCACCCAGTTCCTGAATCCTGGGTGCCCAGTTGAAGGAGTCACTATTCGTGTCCTGATGACAATCAACGACGAAATCAATCGTCTCGCCTTTCTTCACCTGAATTTTGGCGATGCTCATTTCTTTTTTCTCGTGGTAAACCGGCCAGAAACCAATCTCTCCTTCCCGGCTGGAAATAATCCGGGCTCGCACTCCATCACCCGCCTCTGAGGGATGTTCAATTTTGCCGGAAATTGAAATCGAGCAATCGCGCGGCG
The DNA here is from genome assembly GCA_051955955.1 of Verrucomicrobiota bacterium. GTDB lineage: Bacteria > Verrucomicrobiota > Verrucomicrobiia > Limisphaerales > SXQI01 > DASVNK01. Next base: position 9,801 of record JBQCGE010000151.1, on the reverse strand, counting down.
CGATCCATCGCCGAACCGCAGTGTAAACCAATCCATCACCGGGATGGCCACCCATCGCATTGAGTGTGACCCAGCCAAGCTTTGGATCCGGCAGACTTCCTCCCCCCTGCCAGGCTTGCCCAGTGAAATGTGGGAGCCGCACAAATCGCTTTACCGAATGGTTAACCGGATCCAGCTCTCCATAACCATATTGCCACGTTTCCACAGGCGGTTCGGGCGGCGGAATTTTCGCTTGGGATTGAATGAAATCTTCGGCGAGCTTCAGTTCTTCATCCGAAGGCTGCCGCTGAAAAGCGAGCTGATAAAATTCTTTCACCTTGGTCGCTTCATCTTTTGCGCTACGAATTTCGGGGCGCGCCACAAATGAACGGGCTTGCTCAGCCAGAAATGGGGAATTGATCATGAACAACGCCTGCTGCGGCACGGTTGTGTTAAACCGCTGCGGGCTGGACATGTCCGGGCTCGCAAAGTCGAACGTGCGGAATACCCCCGGCAAGTTCTGGCGTTCAATGAACGAATAAACCGTCCGCCGCGTGGTGAATGGTTCCGTTGTGATTTCCACTGGATGCCCACCTTCAGTCAGATCCAATTTCCCGGAAAGAGCGAGCAACGTATCGCGAAAAGGCTCAAATTCCAGCCGACGGCGATTCATTCGCCAAAGGTAAGTATTGCCGGGATCCTCGTTCGCATATTCGGGGTTCTCTTCGCTGCTTTGCTGATAGGTGTTCGACAGCATGATCATGCGGTGCAACTTCTTCAATGACCACCCTTCCCGCATAAATGTCGTCGCGAGGTAATCGAGCAATTCCGGATGGGTTGGCGGATCAGAACGCATTCCAAAATCGCTTGGGGTTCGCACCAGTCCGGCCCCAAAATGGTCCAACCACACCCGATTCACGATCACTCGCGCTGTTAACGGATTGTCTTTGCTCGCAATCGCCTGCGCCAATTCCAGTCGCCCGCTTCCCTTCTGGAACGGTTTGCGATTTTCTCCCGCGATCAATTCCAGAAACTGCCGCGGCACTTCCGGCCCGCGATTGTTTGCATTCCCGCGCAGGAACACATGCGGATTGGTCGGGGTGGAATTGTCTTCCATCACCATCGCGCGCGGGGGTGATCCGGGATGGGTCGCATCGAGTTCATCCAGCTTCCGTTTCAGCGCGCGGACTTTTTGCGCATCAGGCACATCAAAGAGCCGCATGACCTCACCTTCAGAAAGATCCAGGGCCCCATTTTTTGCATAAAGCACCTGCCGAACCTGTTCTTTTTCATCCGCCTGAAATCGTTCCAGTTTTGGATTTTCCTTGATCGATTTTTCCCACTCCGAATTGACCCCTTCAAACACGCCCTTATAAATTTCCGCAACTTCCTTCAGTGAACCGGGAGCTTTATCGACAAATGCTTTCGCTACGATTGGATTGACAGGATTTGAAGTTTCATTCGCGGCAAATTTCTGCGCAATGGCTTTCGCTTCCGTATTAAAGTTAGTTTCGCTTAAAGCGGTAAATGCAAACCAGGGGCCAAACACCGGGTCATGCTCATCCTTTTTCCGTTCCTTCAGGAAATTTATCCAGCGCCGAACCACCTGCGGTGATTGCTTCCGCTCCTTGGCAAGATTCTCCAATTTTGAATTATCATTCAGTTTGTCCGCTTCGAAAGCGGTCAACATGTAATCCGAAGCGGTTTTGCGCAGTGTCCCAATCGCCTCGCCCGTTTTCTCCTCACGAAAATCGTTCAACTCTTTTTCCCGCTTTTCCCGTTCTTTCACATATTCCGGATATTTCTTGGGCAGTGAAGCCGAGCCGAGCAGCGGTTTTTCTCCCGGTTCATACGAACTCGCGAAGACTCCATAGAGCGAGTAGTAATCCTTGGTCGGAATGGGATCGTATTTATGGTCATGGCAACGCGCGCATTGGACCGTCAATGCCATGAAACCGCGTGTGACCACATCAATTCGATCATCGATGATGTCCGGCTGATTATTTAAAAACCTTCTGCCAAGAGTCAGGAACCCCATGGCCGCTAATGGCCGTTTATCTTCTCCAAGTTCAAGCTGATCTGCTGCGATTTGTTCGAGGATAAATCGGTTAAAGGGGAGATCCTCATTAAAAGCATGGATCACGTAATCTCGATACGTGTATGAATATGGATAACGTCGTTCTTCTTCGAAAACGTAACCTTTTGTGTCCGAATACCGAGCCACATCGAGCCAATGCCGCGCCCACCGTTCTCCGTACCTTGAGGATGCCAGCAACCGGTCAATCAACTGCTCATAAGCGTTCGGTGCTGGATCGTTTACGAAAGCTTCCACATCTTCCGGTGTCGGGGGCAGCCCATGCAAATCAAAGGTGGCGCGGCGAATCAATGTGCGCCGGTCTGCTGCTTTTGAGTGTTGCCATCCTTTGTTTTCGAGCTTCTGCTGAACGAAGGCGTCGATTGGGTTCGCAACCCAATCCTGCGATTTTACTTTCGGGATCTCGGGATTGTGAATCGGCTGAAAAGCCCAGTGTGTTTTGAATTTTGCTTCCCGTTCAGAAATTGCATTTGCCTCACGCGCTGGAGCAGGAGCCCCCATTTTCACCCACGCTTCAAGATCGGCTATCTGTTCGCTCGCAAGTTTTTTGTCCTTCGGCGGCATTTGCAGATCTTTATCCGTATACCGCACGGCTTTGATCAGGAGGCTCTTTTCAATATCCCCAGGAACAACCGCCGGTCCCGTTTCACCGCCCTTGAGCATCCCTTCCCGACTGTCTAGCAGCAGGTTGCCTTTGAGCTTTTCTGATTTTTCGCTATGGCAATGATAACAATTCTCCGCCAGCACCGGTCGTACTTTATTTTCGAAGAACTCAATTCCAGCCGCATCGGCTTTTTCCGCTGAAAAGGAAGGTATGCAGCACCCTACTCCTGCCGCGACGAGCAAAAATTTTGTTTTGAAAGAAATCACAGTGCTTCAGGTATTCCAGAATAGCTCCATTCCCAGCGGTAAGACAACCGCAAATCCCACTCTTTTATTCCAGCGAAAGAATCGCCTGCGCCGCGCGTCCGCTTGCGCCTGGCTTTCCAAGAGCGGCGATGATCTGGTGTAACTGCGTTTTAATGACGTTCCGTCTCTCCGGGTTATTCAGCAAATCACCCGCTGCCTGCTCAATCCGATCGGCGCTGGCCGATTCCTGGATCAGTTCGGGATAAATTTCCCGATCCGCAAGCAGGTTCGGCATGGCCAAGTACTTCACTTTGATGAACCTCCGTCCAAGAAAATAGGTGCTCGCGCTCGTTTTGTAGATCACGACCGTAGGGACCCCAAAGTAAGCGCACTCCATCGTAACTGTGCCTGATGAAGCAATCGCGACAGTGGCATTGCGCAACCCTGCATCCAGCCCGCCTACCTGCACTTCCACCCCGCTCAAATTGCCGAATTGCCCCGCAAGCTCCTTAAGCTTCTCGCTCGGCACAATCATGCGAACCTTAAGATTCCGCCCCTGTTTCAACCGTTGCGCCGCACCCAACATGACGGGTAGATGCTTTCGCAACTCCCGTTCGCGACTTCCGGGTAATAAGAGCAAAACTTCCTCTCCCCTGTGCTGAATTGGGCTCGCGTCCGTTGCGGAAAACCGGTCGATCAAGGGATGCCCCACATATTCCACCCGCAACTCGGGCCGCCGTGCCCCATACCACTCCTTCTCAAACGGAAATATTGAGAGCATCAGGTCCACATCACGAGCGATTTGATGCACACGAGATTCATGCCAGGCCCAGATTTGTGGAGATACGTAATAAACAACTTTTGGTTGCCACTTTTTGCCGCGCGTCTTTTCCCGGATCGCCCGGGCAAATCTCAAGTTGAAACCCGGATAATCAATCAGCACGATCACTTCCGGCTTTCGCTTCTCGGCCAGCGCGATTAACTGGTCGAAAAATCCTTTAAACTTTCGATAATTCTTCAGAACCTCCCAGATTCCGACCACTGCATGCACCGACAGATCAAAGGCCAGTTCCACCCCAGCCTCCTCCAATTTATTCCCCCCTGCCCCAAAAAACTTCAGCTCCGCGCGTTCCCGCTTCAATCCTCGGACCAGTTCCGCCCCCAGCGTGTCACCGCTCGCCTCACCGGCGATTATCATGACCGTTTTTATCTCGCCCATGTTTCTGGTCAGAAGGTTTACTGGCTACGGAATGAAATTCCTGCCCGCCTGAGTTCGACTGGATTTGCCGCGTGATTTCCAGTCCCAGATCCAGCGCCCGTTTACCCGATTCACCGCTTACAACCGGCGTGATTTTCTCCCGCACGCATCGAGAGAAGGAGACAAGTTCCAGCTTGAGCGGTTCATCTTTTTCGATCGGCACTGGCTCTCGAACAATTTTTTTTCCGCCGAATTCGCTCACAATGGTGGAATCTTTTGCCCTCAATAATTTCTTAAACAGGCTCGACTCCTCCTCTCCTTCGCGAGCAATTCGATAGATAAACCCTTCCTGCGCCCGGTAATCCAGGGAAACATAACTGGTCATCGGTCCAGCACTGAACACGCGAATTTTCCTCAACCGCTCCGCGCTGACCCGACTCGCGGTCAGGTTCGCGACACACCCATTGGCAAAGCGAATCCGCGCATTCGCAATATCCTCCGACTGGCTCAAAACAGGGATTCCCACGGCATCCACGTGGACGACTGGCGATTTCACAAACGCGAGGACCACATCCAGATCATGGATCATCAAATCCAGCACCACTCCGATGTCCGTGCTCCGCGCCGGGTATGGCGATAGGCGATGGGCCTCAATGAATCGTGGATCCGTCGCCACGCTCTCCATGTATTTGAAAACCGGATTAAACCGTTCAATATGCCCGATTTGCAGGATCAAGTTTCTGGATTGCGCCAACTCCACCAACTCCGCCGCTTGCGCGGAATTCTCCGTCATGGGCTTTTCCACCAACAGATGTTTGCCCGCCCCGAGCAACTCTTTCGCGATTTCGAAATGAGTATTCGTCGGCGTGACAATTGAAAACGCGTCTGCTGCGTTTTTTGCCTCCTCGAGAGATTGGAACGCAGGAACTTTGTATTGCCCGGCGATCTTTTCTGCGCTCGGGCGGTGCGCATCGAGCACTCCTGCGAACTTTATCCCTTCCCGGCTTCCCGCCAGTTCAGCATAAATTCGCGCATGCTCCTTTCCGAGGGATCCGGTCCCGATCACCGCGAATTTCAATTCATCAGCCATGGGAAGCAGATATAAAGCAAAACTTCATTTCGCCAAATATAAACCTCAGGTCCCAGCACCATCTTGTTTGAGATTTAATGCGGAAACCGCCTTTTTCCCTGACCTTGAAACTTTTTCTTTTTTTGAAACCGCTTCCAGTGAGGTTCCCTGGTTTGCTCTCCGAATGGGTGCTTCCGCTCTCCCCCTTGCGCCGCTCCTTCTCCACGCCGGACTTGTCCGTGTCTCTGATTTCCGGGCCGTTCGCGCCTCTGCTCCTGCCCTTTTTTATAAGTTGAACCTCGTTCCACCCGTTCCGGCTGGATCCGCTCGCTCGATTTCCGCCCTTTTGGTTGCTGTACCAGCCGAAAATCCACCAACTTTTTGAACGTATTGATCTTCGCGATCTGCACAGTCACCTTGTCCCCCAGCCGAATGACTTGCCGTGAGCGCCGCCCAACCAACTGGTTTCGGTTCGGATCGAAAATATAAAAATCATCCTCAAGGCTGGAAAGCGACACCAACCCGCTCATTGTCAAATCCGGAACATCAACAAAGAACCCAAAATTCCGCACATCGGTAACCAGTGCCGGGTAAGCCACAGGGTTTCCCGATTCCAATTGCTGCTTGAGGAAAGCGAACAGCTTCACATCCTTGCTGTCGCGCTCTGCATCCGCCGAATTCCGTTCAGTCGCCGAGATATGATCCGCAATTTCAAACAGTTCCTTTTTCGAGTATTTCACATGCTCGAATAAAATTCGATGCACCACCAGGTCCGCATAACGCCGAATCGGCGATGTAAAATGAGTATACCTCTCCTTGGCGAGGCCGTAGTGCCCAAGGGGCTCTGCCGCGTATCGCGCCCGCATCAGCGACTTCAAGAATCCAATTTTGAGGGCAGGACCAATGGGTAACTCGCTCAGACGAGCCAAAAGTTTCTGCACTTCGACTCGTCGATTAAGATCGCCGACCTGAATGTGGTAGCTCAAAACTTCATCGCGAAATTCATCCAACCGATCTGGCTTCGGCGCTTCATGCACGCGATAGACACCCGTTTGTTTCCGCCCCATCAGCTTTCCCGCAACCGCTTCATTCGCCAGCAACATGTATTCCTCGATCAACTGGTGGGAAATATCGTTTTCTACTTTCTCAATCCGCTCCACGCGTCCATGCTCATCAAGCCGTATTTTTCGCTCTGGGAAGTCCAGGTCGAGCGACCCATTCTGAAATCGTCGCCTCCGAACTTTTTGTGCAAGGTCATTTGCCTCATGCAGCATTTTCTCCAGCGAACTTTTCGGCTGCCCCTGTAAAATCGCGAGTACTTCCTTGTAGGTGTAACGCCTTTTCGAATGGATCACTGCGGAATAGAATTTCGAGCTCAGCAACTTTCCTTCTCGATCGATCAAAAATTCCACGCACTTGGTCAGACGATCGACTTCCGGCTTCAACGAGCATAGTTCGTTGCTCAACGCTTCGGGCAACATTGGAATCACCCGGTCCACAAGGTAGGTCGAATTTCCCCGCTTGCGCGCCTCTGTGTCCAGCGCGCTCCCCGGCCTCACGTAATGCGACACATCGGCAATATGCACCCACAGTTTCCAGGTCCCGTTCGCCTGCCGCGTCAAACAAATCGCATCGTCGAAATCCTTGGCGTCATCCGGATCGATCGTTACCACTGAATGAGCCCGGCAATCCACACGCCCTGCCAATTCCTCGGGTTGCACTTCAGCAGGATTTGCCCTCGCCTCCTCCAAAACTTCCCTCGGGAAATGCAACGGCAATTCATACTGTCGCAGCACCGAAAGCATATCGACTCCCTCTTCATCCGGAGGGCCAAGCACCTCGATTATTTCCCCTTCCGGATTGGCAAATGGCGATCCCCATTCCTTGATTTCAACCACCACTTTGTCCCCAACATTTGGTCGCCTCCCTACGTCACGCGGTTCCGGAACATAAATATCCTGCGGCATTCGCGGGTCATCCGGCGCTACGAACAGGAAAAGTTTGGTGCGCTGAAGTGTCCCCACAACCTGCGTCCGGCGCCGTTCCAGGATTCGAATGACTGTTCCTGTATTTTCAACACTCGGCATCCCACGCCCAGGTCGGCCTTTAACTTCACGCCGCACCAGCACCCGGTCCTCATTCATGGCGCTACCCACCGCTTCCGGCGGAATCACGATTTCCTGCAATGCCGGGTCGTCCGGCTGCAAGAAACCTTTCCCCTGACGGTTCATTCGGATACGGCCAGGAATCAAATCAGCCTCCCGCGATGGGATGTAGCGATTCCCTTTGGTTCGCGCGATAAATCCCCGCTGCTCCAAACTCCGCAGGCAGCTTTGTAATTCCTGCTGCTGGTTCGGTGATAATTTTAAGCGGCGAAGCAACTCAGGAACATTCAGCGGGACGTAATCCTTCCGCCTGAGCAAATTTAATATTTTATCCTCCATATGGCTGGACCAGGGGTGACTGTCGCAATTTTCATTGCAAAACGCTACTGAATTGAGCCCGCGCGACAACGCCTGCATCTAAATTTTGGTTCAACCCGCCTCTCGTGTATAATCTTTCCTTTTTCAGGATGTCTATTTTAACCGCAAACGAAATTGTTGTTCGCTATAACGACCGCCTCGTCCTTGATGGCCTTACGCTCGGAATTGGCGAGCGCGACCGCATCGGCATGGTCGGCCGCAATGGTTCCGGCAAATCGTCGTTTCTGCGCATCCTCGCCGGTTTGCAACAACCGGATGCAGGCTCAATCACCCGACGGCGCGATTTGATGGTCGGTTATCTGCCACAGGAATTTTCCCTCAACCCGGACCTCAACGTAGAACAAAACGTCCGGGTGGGTGCCCAACACATTCTTGATCTGATTCACGAATTCGAAAATCTCCCGCCGGAATCCAATCGCCACCACATCCTTGAGGAACAAATCATTGCCCATGATGGTTGGCAGCTCGACACCCGCATTGCCATTGCCATGGATCGGCTCCATTGCCCGAGTCCGGATCGTTCCATTACCACCCTTTCCGGTGGCGAACAGCGCCGGGTCGCCCTTTGCCGCTCCATAATCTCCCAACCCGATCTTCTGATTCTCGACGAACCAACGAACCATCTCGACACCGATTCCATCGAATGGCTCGCCGAATTCCTGGAGAGTTATCGCGGCGCATTTTTGCTGGTCACCCACGACCGTTATTTCCTGGATCGAATCACCACCACAATCGTCGAACTTTCAAACGGGAAAGCTTATTCCTACTCCGGAAACTATACAGATTACCTAATTTCAAAGGCGGAACGCGAAGCCACCCTCGAAACGACTGAACACAAACGCCAGATGTTCCTTCGACGCGAGTTGGAATGGGTCCGCCGCGGGCCCAAGGCCCGCACCACCAAATCAAAAAGCCGCCTCGACCGCTACTTCGAAACGGCTGCTCAGGCTGCCCCCGAGATCGACAAGGATGTGGACCTCGTCATCCCGCCTCCACCTCCGCTTGCCAATCGAACAGTTGAACTCATTAATGCTGGGATGGAACTTGGCGGCAAACGCCTCTTTTCACACCTCAATCTCGCGTTTGCCGCCGGGCAGCGAATTGGCATTTTTGGACGCAATGGATTGGGCAAAACCACACTTCTTAAAGTCATTCTCGGCGAACTGGAACCGACTGAAGGCTCCGTTAAAATCGGACCGCTCACGCGTTTCAACTACGTCGACCAGGGCAGGCTGCAGGTGAATGAAGAAGGCACGGTTCTCGAAGAGGTCAGCGACGGCACCGAGTTTGTCCTCTTTGGTGAACATCGCCTCTCGCTCCGGGCTTATTTGAAGCGATTCCTTTTTACCGACGACCGAATCACAACCAAGGTGAAGCACTTAAGCGGCGGCGAACGGAGTCGAGTGCTCCGCGCGCGAATTCTCAAAAACGGCGGTAATTTCCTGATCCTGGACGAACCGACAAACGACCTGGACCTGCCGACACTCCGCGTGCTTGAGGAAGCATTGCTCAATTTCCCCGGCATCGTCCTTGTGGTCAGTCACGACCGCTACTTCCTCAATCGCGTCTGCCCCGCAATCCTTGCTTTCGAAGGAAATGGGGTCGTGAATTACAGCGAGGGGAATTACGATTATTATCTCGAAAAGAAAGCACGCGCCCAACAACCGACCTTAACCCGCCCGCCTGTTGCTCCCGAACCTGCCCGGAAAGTGCCTGCAACTCCAAAAAACCAAAACAAACCCCGTAAACTTTCGTTCAAGGAGCTCCGCGAACTCGAAGGCATGGAAGCTGCCATTCTTGAGGTGGAAACCAAAATCGAAGAGTTGGAAAATTTGTTTTTAGATCCCGACTTCAACCGGAAATACGGACAACGCTCGACTGAAATCAAAAACGAACTCACTTCCGAGAAAGAAAAAGCCGCTCAACTCTACGCCCGTTGGGAAGAACTCGAAGCCCTTAACGCCGCAGCATCCGGCGGCAACCTAACTTAATCCTTAATATCCCAACTTGGAATATGGGCGAGGTTTAGCCGAAAAAATAAAGTTAATCTCTGTAAATGCCTGCTCCCGAGAAATGTTTACCGATGCCCTTCTTTTGGCTCCTTCAAATCTTCAGCTAAAAATCGTGT
>JBQCGE010000150.1:0-4380 GCA_051955955.1 Verrucomicrobiota bacterium | reverse complement strand
GGGTCAAACTTATGGTCATGGCATTGGGCGCAGCCGATCGTTTGGCCGAGCCAGACGGTGCCGATGGCGCGGACGCGGTCGGTGAGCATACGCGCTTCATAATCCTTGGGTTGCGCTCCTCCTTCCTCAGTGGAAAGGAGCAGGCGATTGAAAGCGGAGCCGACCTTGTCCTCCTGTGTGCTGTTGGGGAGAAGATCGCCCGCAATCTGTTCGCGGGTGAATTGATCGAAGGGTTTGTTGGCGTTGAAGGATTGGATGACGTAATCGCGATACGGCCAGATGTTGCGCGGGTTGTCGGAGTGATAACCGATTGTGTCGGCAAAGCGGACCACATCGAGCCATGGAATGGCCATGCGCTCGCCGTAGTGTGGAGAGGCGAGGAGTTTTTCAACGAGCAAATCATAAGCGGCGGGATCGGCATTTTTTTCGAAGGTTTCAACCTCCTCCGGCGAAGGCGGAAGACCGACGAGATCGAAATACAAGCGGCGGATCAGGGTGCGGCGGTCTGCCTGGGCGCTGGGTTGGAGCCCTTCTTTTTTCAACTTAGCGCGAACGAGAAAATCGATTCCATTCCGGTTCGCTGGAGTTTGCGCCTTTACTGGAAGCTGGTAAGCCCAATGCCCTTCATACTTTGCTCCGGCAGCAATCCAACGTTTTAACAAATCCTTCTGTTCGGAGGTGAGCGTTTTGTGAGATTCGCCTGGTGGCATCAATTCGTCCGGGTCGCTGGAATTGATCCGTTTGATTAATTCACTTTCCTCCGGTTTGCCTGGGACGATTGCCTTGCGGATGGCCTCGTCGCGAATGTCGAGGCGGAGTTTGCCCTTTCGCTTGTTGTGATCGGGGCCGTGGCAATAAAAACAGTTGTCTGAAAGAATCGGGCGGATGTCCTGATTATAGGTGACCTGCTCTTCGGCCTGCAGAGGCGTGGAGAATGCGATCAAGAGCAAGGCAGAAATGTACAAGGGTAGCAGTTTCAATATTGGAATGGACGTTTCAATCCGAAATCGATTCATCTGCATGAGCTTGGTTTCATCGTATCAAAAAGGAGAAGAGCGACAAACGATTGTTTTGCTAAAAGTCAGGGGTGAATAGAAGCCTCGTTGCGGGGGAGAGCGGTGGTTCAAAGGACAGGAGAGTTTACGAAAATGTTTCGCGAACGACACGGCTTCGTCACTTGCGATTAGGAGGCTGAGTATGCGCAGATAGACGGCACGAGTGTCGTGTTTGCGCATTGACAACATTAATGGGCCGTATAGGCTCGCATTGAACCCTGATTGCCAAACCTGTCGTTTATGGAAGTAATCTGTCCTCAACAACGATCCAACCGCCTCGGCTTTACCCTGATCGAATTGCTCGTGGTGATAGCCATCATCGCCATACTTGCAGGGATGCTTTTGCCGGCATTAAGCCAGGCGAAAAAGAAAGCGCATGGAACCAAGTGCCTGAACAATCTGAAGCAAATCAGCCTTGGGACGGTGATGTATGCGGAGGACAATAACGAGAGTTTCCACTGGGTGAAAGATGATGACGGGAGCGCGACCACGCCGAACAATGGGAAATGGACCCGAAACCCGCGCTCAACGGTTGAACTCGACCCGAACGATGACGAGGCGTACTGGGGGATTATTTATAAGCGCTATTTCAAGGGCCCGAAGGAGTTGTTCCACTGCCCCGCATCGAAGGAAGTCGATTCGTGGAAGGAAACGGGGATTAATTACGGGCCTAAAGTTTGGGAGAATTCCACGATTGGCATCAACCGTTACGTGGTGAAGGACTATGCTGGAGGCAAGCAGCCGCGGAAAATCAGCAGCTTCAGTTTTCCCGCGACCACTGTTTTTGCGCAGGATTCGGCGGAGCAAAGGATGGAGGGAGCGGAGGACTCGATCGGATTATTCCCGGGGCGTTCGGAATGCCTGATGCAATGGAAGTATGACCTGAAGAGCTATTACAATCACCCGATGGAATTTGAATGGTTTCGTCATCCCAATTGCATGACGCTCTGGATGGATGGGCATGCATCCGGAATCAAATATACCAAAAAAGGTGTGGATTACCGGATTTATACGGGTGAAGCTCCGCAACTGAGTAACTTCCAATATTAATTCTGAATTCTATCTCGGGATGAAAAAGATCATTCTGGCACTGACGTTAATCGTAGCCGGATGCAGCCGCAGTTCGGGTCCCAAACCCATGACCGTTGAGGAAATTCCAGGGGCACTTTCCAATGCGTTTAAAACCGCGCGCTTGCTGACGAAACAAAACGCGATGGGGATTGCAAAGCAGGTGCAGGAAAAGCAATACGTGCCTGCAACCATCCAGCTCCAGGCATTGCTGCCACAGGAATTGAACGATCAGCAACGGGAGGTGGCATCCGCAGCATTGCAAACATTGAACGGAGTTCTGGCGGAGCAGGCAGCAACGTTGCAACCGGAAGCGGCCGTCGCAACGGAAGGTTCCCCGAAACCGCCGAAGATTGAGGTGTCGAAAGAAGAAGCCGCGGCAGCGGAAGAGGTGCGCCGACAGTACATGAGGACCAAGTGATTTTCTAAACAGACAACCCACATATGAGAAAAACAACAATCAGAAGCATAATCATTGGAGCGGGAGCCGGGCTCTTCGCGATCCATGCGCAGGCACAAAGCCCCATTGCCCAATGGGATTTTGAGAGTGGCACGCTCGCTGCCACCCTGGGCGGCGACGTTACCTACATTGATGGAGTCGGAGGTGTAACGGAGCAGGGAACAGCCTTTGGCACGACTACTTCATTCGGCATTCCGGATGTGAATGGGACGCCGGCGAAAGTAATGAAGATTTTTCCAGGGACCGACTTGAGCCAGGGTTATTACATTCCAATCGAGGCGCAAGCGAGTGACGGCGGCTCCCTTTTGAACAGTTACAGTTTAGTGATGGACTTGCTGTATCCTTCCACTTCCGACGCCAAGTGGCGGACCCTGCTCGACGCAGACAATGGCGCGCTGGAGGCGGATGGTGAATTTTTTATTAATCCGGCGAATGGACTTGGGGTAAACGGGAATTACTCCGGAAATGTGGCAGCGAACACCTGGTACCGAATCGGTGTCGTGGTGGATGGGGCGAATAATCAAATCCGGAAATACATCAATGGTGTGCTGGTTGGCACACAGGACGCCGATGGAGTCGATGGCCGCTTTGCCTTGCAGCCAGGTGGGACAGCTGGGCTTTTCACAGATAATGACGGCGATACTGCCGTGGGTTATGCGAACAGCATCCAACTCTATGATCAGGCGCTCACTTCCGCGAATATGGCAGCGCTGGGCACACCAACTGCGGCTGGATTGCCTCAAACCATTCCATCCGCCCCATCATTCATTGCATCGACCATTCCCGCAGCCGGAGATACCGCGGCAAGTCCATTGCCCGTTTTGACGGCGGTGATTGACCAGGGCAGCACAACTATTGACCCGTCCACCGTAAAACTCAGCCTCGATGGCGCGGATCTTTCGGCTGTGGCGTCGAAGAATGGAAGCCAGGTTAGCATTTCGAATCCTATTACGACCGCCTTGTTGCCGAAATCCGAGCATACCGCTTCGGTGCGATACGTGGACAGCGTGGCCGGCGCGAAAACGAACACCTGGAGCTTTACCGTTGCGGATTTCAAATCGGTGACGCTGCCTGCGCCAGTCTGGCTAGAAACTTTCGATTCGACTGCGGAAGGTTCTCTGCCGAATGGCTGGTCGGTAACGAACAATACCGAAAATGCGAGCGGCAGTTACGATCTGACCGATGCGAATTCCGATGCCTACCTGGACTGGGTAGTGCTGAACCTGGAGACATTTAAAACTGTTTTTGGGGCTGATAGCAGCCGGTTGCAATTCCCACCGATTATCGTGAATGGCCAATTGCTCTCAACGCTGGTCAGCTCGAATTTTGTTTATGCGGAATCGGACCGGCGCGGTGGATCGCAGGTGCAGGTATTGTTCTCGCCTGACGTCAATTTGAGCGGCAGGACGAATATCTACCTCTCCTACCACAGCATGTATGCGCAGAATCAGGACAGCATAGGTTCCGTGGAATATTCGATTGACCAGGGCGCAACCTGGCAACCGGTGGTTTACATGATCGATAAGCCTGACGTAATCACTAAGGAGGATGGAACCGTGGATGGTTATGCAACGTTGAGCCTGGTGCATGCAGACGCGGCTTATGGAACTTCCTACGGAACTTACGTGGGAGTGACGTCGAATCGCTGGAGCGAAGTTGGCTCATACATCAGCGCACGAATTGATGATGACGAAATGGAGAGCAAGCGCGTAGAATTATTCCGGCTGCCATTGGCCGACAACCAGGCGCATGTTCGCCTCCGCTTTATGCAAGCAGGAACTGGAAGCTGGTATTTCG
>JBQCGE010000149.1:0-3523 GCA_051955955.1 Verrucomicrobiota bacterium | reverse complement strand
CCAGTTCGAGCCAGCCAATGGCCGCATTGAGAAGGTGACAGGCTGGAGGTGGTAAAGCTTTAACTATTCTGCTCTTGTTCATTCTTGCTATCGAATCAAAAGCGGCCCACCCGAAGGGGAACCGCTGTCACCCTTCACCCGAAGGGCCGGTTTGATTAGGAACTCTATAGCATGAAAAATGCCGAAATGCCAAAAGAACTATTCCGGATAATAGTGGCGTCTCTCCTTAATGACCGGTCTCGTCAGGGTTTTTGCGTGCGTCATTAGGTTTTCCAGTCCCTTGATTGGGATTCTCATTTTGAGGCGCAAGTGCCTTCAAGGGAGCTAATAAAAATCGAGGAAAGTACCGCAGCTTGGTTTTAGGGCTGTCGAGCGTTCCTGAAATGTTCGCTTCAAACGCCTTCGAAACCGGCCATAACGCCATGCTGAAGAGCCTTCCGACCAGCCAGGCATCCCGTAGAATTTCTGCTTCCACCTTGGCATTGAGCCTCCCGTCGAAATCAACCGTTCCTTTGTAATTCAGGCGAAAAGCCGGTGCGCGCACCTGCAGGTCCTTGGTTTCGATTACACTATTCCGAATCGTGAAATTTCCTTCCGCAGCCGAAACCCGACTCGGCGCCACACCGGGGATCATCGAATTCAGCACCGGCGTGAACACTCCGAAAATGGGAACGTTCCAAAGATACCCATCATTTACCGTTCCATGTCCATAACCATTCCAGCTTTTCATGTCGTCCGAATTGGCGGAGGTGATGATCAATTGCCCATTCAGAATACCTTCCATTTGGTTGGTCCCACTCACGAGATCAGCCATCAACGGTTTGAGTTCGGCATTTTTTATATCCGCAAGGAAACTGAAGTCAGCGCTATGCTGATCATTGATGTAAAAATGCCCGCTCCAGCGCCCTTCACCTTGATAAAACGAGGCGAACACAGTCGAAAACGAGAGGTGGTCCGCTTTCCAATAAACATCCCCGGTAACGCTGGGGAGATGGAACTTCCAGTAGGTGAAGTTCGTGCCCGAGACTTCAAAGTGGATGTCGGCTTTCGACCAGTGCCGCAACGGGACATACCCGTTTATTCGGACAGTGGGAGGAGTGGCAAAGCGATAAGGGTCGATTGCGTTGTAAACCTCGTCCCCCACCAAACTCATTGCAAGATAGGGATCGGAGTTGGAAACCGCGTTCGTCACCCACATGCGTTCTGCTGGGATATCAACCCGCATGTAAGGCGCACGGACTTCCTCCTTCCCACGATGCGCAACGAAGTCGCGAGCTTCGACAATCAGGTTGGTGTAATGGATTTGCGCTTTAACATCACTGTATGGAACACCTTTGATCGCGAAATTCGTCACCGCAACCATGCCTTCGAAATTGATCTTCTCCGGTTGCGCCCAATTTCCCGACGCTTGCCCTTTGATGATGGGAGGATTTTTAAACTCAATCATTTCAAACGCGATCTGCTGATCGGACGGGAAGATCGGTTTCAACATCGCTGGATCAAGCTCGCTCTCGATCGTGACCGCAAAATCCTGGTTTAAGACATTGCCGTTATAGGCAAGGAGTGCGGCACCTTCGGGCCGGGCAATGGTCAGATTGGGTAGGGTCCAAACGAAATTCGTAAATCCGAATTGCGACCGGACCGCACCTGCATCAATTCCGCGAAAGCTGCCTTTTCCTTCAAATTCGCCCGCAAGGGTGAGTGTTTTCAATAATTCGCCTTCGCTCCAATCGCGATTCCAAGGCGGCAGGTGGACCGCTCCGATGCCCTTCACGCGGGGTGGAATCTCCCAATCAAACTGAGAAAGCCAGTCCTGCACTGGCTTATCGAGCAACTGGGCTCCTTTGTGATAATCGAAGGCGGATTGAACCTGAACGGTGAGTTGGCCAGTCGGCAAATTTAGCAACCCGCTCCCCTCGACGGAGCCTCCGTATAATTTCGCATCAAGTGCATGAACCTTGAACTCTGGAGCAAGCCACTCACCGGAGGCACTCAAGGACCCAATATCAATGTTTTGGGCGTAAAGATTGCCCATTTTTAATTTCCACGGTGCATGATAGTCGAGCAGGTAATTCCAAAAACCAAATTCAACCCTGGGTTGGAGAGCGGAGTTTGTGGGATGCAACACACCGGAAAATGTGAGATTTTGCGCGTACGCGCGTTCAAGATTGAGCGTAGGAGTGGTGAATGACCAGCTACCAGAAACAGCAGGATTTAAAGTAGAGGATTCAGAATAGTTCGGGCGCGGGCCGGGCAACATTTCACGCAGGAAAAAGGCGGGTGTTTGGAAAGGTAGGGCATGCGAAAAATGTGCAGTAAGCAAGTTCGTGCCGGTCCTTGCGCCGGGCAAATCGACGGGAGCGGAATAAACCTGCAGATCAGATTGGATTGGGTTTTCCGGGTTCAACAGGTTCGTTCCGGTTTGCTCGGAAGAGTAAAGATCCGCCCGCGCAAATTCCGTGCGGGTCCAGCGGGTGACAAGATTGCTGACCACAATCGAGCACGAATTGGTAACCAAAGTATCCATGGTGCTATTCCAAATGGACACACCTTCGGCGGCGAGTATCGAAAAATTAACTTCCCTGCTGGAAACACCATCGACGTTCAGCGAGAAACGACCTGCAATGGAATTCGTGAACGGGTGTATCGAGCAGGAAAGGCGCATTCGCTCGATGGTTCCCCATTGGCTTTCAAGGTCATGCCAGTCCGTGCGGAGCGTTGCGTTTAATTTTTCGGGATGGGCGGCGTCACCATAGAATTCCAGCGCGACACCTGGGGTGCCTGAGAATTCAAACTGCTTCAGGAAATCAACGGCATCACGCAAGGGCGGCTGCCACGGTGTAGTTTTTTTTGCGCCCGGTTTTCCAGTGCCCCAGGTGAGCTTGGATGCATTACTAATGCGGGCGCTGGCGCGGGTTTTTGCGCCGAGCACTTCCGCTTCGAACTCCTTCAGTTGCCAGGAGTCGTTGCGGGAGAACTCCAGTTCGGTCTGGATATTCGTGACGAGCAGGGCAGGGGCTGTGCCATTCGTGCTCAAGGGAATCACAGCGCGCCCACCTCGGACGCGAAGTCCGCGGACGCGAAACTTGAGTTGATGAAGCGATTCCTTATCGAGCAGAAGCTCGGCGCGGGGCAGAAAGAGGCTTGGGTATAAATTCGTGTCCGTACTTGAAAAACTGAGGTTCAGCGCGACGAATTGGCTGAAGCCGGAGAGCCTTAATTTTTGGAACTCGAGGTTGAAATTTTGCCGCTTCAATTCGGCGCGGACTTTTTCGGTCACGAACGCGGGCACACCGACGTAATTCAGCCAAAGTATTGCCGTAAAAAAAAGCAGCAGGAGAACCAAACAAAAAATGCGCACACGCCGGAACGCAACGCGCACCTTACGCCAGGTGGATGGTTTAACCTCTGCCATGCTCCTTGCAAACTATTTCGGCACCGGGAGAGACTGTAGCATTTGTTGATACAACGCGCCCGGAAATTTGAAAACGACCGGCTCCGAATTGCCAGACAGTGAGACAGC
>JBQCGE010000148.1:0-9497 GCA_051955955.1 Verrucomicrobiota bacterium | reverse complement strand
AGGCACTGGACTCCTCCACCCCATTGCTGGAGCGGGTGAAATTCTTTTGCATTTGCAGCTCCAATCTCGACGAGTTTTTCGAGGTTCGAGTGGCGGGCATCAAGCAGCAGATCGAGAGCGAAGTGGTGGAGCGGAGCATGGATGGTTTGACCGCGAGTGAAGCCTTTCGCGCCATCAGTCGGCGAATCCGCAGGCTCGTCGAGGAGCAGTACCGTTGCTGGCGCGAGGAATTGAAGCCGGCCCTTGCCGAAAATGGCATCCGTTTCCTCCGCGTCGCCGAACTTTCGCAGGAAGATCGCGCCTTCATGCAGGAATATTATTTTTCGCAAGTCCGCCCCGGACTGACGCCATTGGCGATTGACCCGGCGCATCCTTTTCCGCAACTGCTCAACAAAACCCTCAATATCATCGTGCAGCTCGAAATGGAGAAAGACGGCGAGGTGAATAATCACTTGGCCGTGGTGCAGGTCCCGCGGGTGCTGCCCCGCTTGTTAAAAATTCCACGCGAGGATTCTCGCCAGGATTACATGTTCCTGGCCGAAGTGATTGGCCACTTCCTGAGTGATTTGTTCCCGGGAACGAAGATCAAGGGATACTGGAGCTTTCGCGTCACCCGGAACAGCGAGCTTTATATTGACGAGGAGGAAGTCGCGAATCTTCTGAAAGCGGTTGAAAACGAATTGCACAACAGGCGCAAAGGAGATGCCGTGCGCTTGGAGGTGGGAAAAGATTGTCCGGGAGAAATCCGGGAATTGCTGCTGAACACATTGCGCTTAACCGAAGAGGATCTTTACGTGCTGGACGGCCCGATCAACCCCACACGCCTCATGGCCATTTATGAAGGTGATCACTCGCCAGAGCTGCGCGACCCGCCGTTTGTTGCGCCAGTTGGCGAACGATTGCGCGATTGCGCAAACTTATTTGAGGCTATTCGTGAGCGGGATGTGCTTCTGCATCATCCTTACGAAAGCTTCTCCAGTGTTCTGAAGTTTCTCGAGGAAGCCGCGGCAGATCCGAAAGTGCTCGCAATAAAACAGACCCTTTATCGCACAGGCGGCGATCCAAGAATTATTGGAGCGTTAATGAATGCGGTCAAAAACGGGAAGCAGGTAACAGTGGTTGTGGAACTGCGGGCACGGTTCGATGAAGCGAATAACATTTTATGGGCAGGAAAACTGGAGGAAGCGGGAGTCCATGTAGTTTACGGGCTCGTTGGTTATAAAATCCATGCCAAGATGACAATGGTGGTGCGAAAGGAGGAAGATGCCATCCGCCGTTACGTTCATCTCGGAACGGGGAATTATAATCCGGCAACGGCACGGATCTATACCGATCTAAGTTACTTTACAACCAAGGCATTGATCGCCGAAGACGTCACTAATTTATTTAATTTGCTGACTGGAATCTGCCAGTTCCAGGGAACTAAAAAATTAATCGTAGCCCCCTTTGACCTGCATAAGCAGATGCTCGCAAAAATTCAACGCGAGACAGAAAACGCGATCAAAGGCTTGCCCGCTCGAATTATTGCCAAAATGAATTCACTCGTCGATCCGCCGATGATCAATGCGCTTTATCAGGCTTCCCAGGCTGGAGTAAAAATCGATTTGATCGTGCGCGGCATTTGCTGCCTTGTGCCAGGAGTGAAAGGTCTGAGTGAGAATATCACGATCCGCAGCATAGTGGACCGATTCCTGGAACATAGCCGAATTTATTATTTCGAGAATGCGTGCCAGCCCGAGTTATTCGCGGGGAGTGCTGATTGGATGCCCCGCAATTTTTTCCGGCGAATTGAAATCCTCTTTCCGATTGAGGATGGAAACTTAAGGGAGCGTGTTATAGAAATATTAAACGTGAGCCTGGCGGATAATGTGAAGGCAAAAATTTTGCAGCCAGATGGATCTTATAAGTCGACAGTGTCCAGAAAAGCCGGTCTGTCACATCGAAGTCAATTTGAGTTTATCGCGAGGGCCTCGGGAAAAAAAGAGGCAAAAAGCGGCAAAAGTGGTCCGGCGGTCAAAATGAAACTGCGCCCCCGTCCGTTGCCCCGCTGATACCTCACGCAGCATCCCACTGGGTTTAGGCAGCGTTGATCCTCGGTTCAGCCGGGGCATTCAGAGGTCCAAAGTTGCCCAGCAAGGCTGTTTCGAGTTCAACCAGGTGTTGCGCGGGCAAGGCAATGCGCAGGATAGGACCTGGTTCCAGACGCAACAACATGGGTGTAAGCGGGATTTGATCCTGCAACGATAACTCCCGATTGAGCTGCACATCCAGCACCTCAAGAGAGTAGGTGCTCCCATACTTTTGGAGAAATGATTGGACCTGGGCAAGCGCGGCGGTGGACTCGAAGGTATGTTGCGCAATGTAAAGCCTGAGCTTCAGCGCAGCACAAACATTCGGGTGCTGACCGGGTTCAAAATTCACGTGGATGCCTGAGTGAACCAAACCCGGACGGAATTGCCAGACGTAAGATAAAACCCCGTGACATTTCACATTTTCTTTCTATAATTATAAGTGCCCCATCGCAACGGGGTTCCCATGGCCATACTAATCGTTAAATCATCTTCCCCTTCAGGCGCTGAGTTTTCGCTCAAGCCAGGGTTAAATCGCGTCGGCCGACACCCCTCGAATGATGTGCGCCTGGATGATCCGAGCATCTCCAGTTTTCACTGCGAACTGCAGGTGCAGGAGATCGGAGTCGGTGTAACTGACGTGGGCAGCACTAATGGAACCTTTATCAATCAAAAGCAGGTCACCAGGGGTTTCGTCTCAGGGGGTGATTTGCTGACCATTGGTGGTGTCGATTGCGTCTTTCAATTGGAGGAAGTGCACATTGCAATGCCTGAACTCCCGCAAGTGGAACAGGTTACAGCGGCCTTTTTGGAAGATGGCACGCCCGCTTGCTATACCCACCGGGAATCCGTTGCTACCCTGCGCTGCACCAAGTGTGACTACTGGTGGTGCAATGAATGCGCAAGGTCACTGAAACGCCTGAACGGTCAATTTCTTGCGTTCTGCCCTGAATGCTCTGGACCTTGCGTCGCCATTGCGTCCGAATCTGCCAACGAACGGAAAAAAGGATTCCTCGGGCGCTTGCAGGAAACACTCCGAATTACCCGGAAAAAGTAGCGCAAAAGCCACCGCGGTTTTCTATACCGGCATAGTTGCCATTGCGACTTCGTAAAAGCCAAAGCTCTTTGGCTTGGGCAAGTATACAGTCATATAATCGTCGATCCCGGTAATCCGTCGTTCACTGAAAGGTCCATCTGGTGTCAGCGCAAATAAACTGCTGACCGGGATTGCGTTGAGCGCTTCTTTGAAAAACACCTGGTAATCAATCGCTGAAAAACCAAGAAATTGTAGCGCAAGGCGATCGGTACTTTCTGAAACAGCGTGGATTGAGATTTCGTAAAATAAATCGGGAATTTGGATCGAAAGAATATTGTTCTGAATCTTGAACGGATACCGAAAGAGCGATTGCATCGCAGGTCCCATCACCACCGTGCCATCGATTTCATATTGGGAACCGTGACAGGGACAAATCATCAATCCAGCTTCGGGGTTGAAGGTGGGCACGCTGCAACCTTCATGCGTGCACTCGGCGCTCATAACGAACCACTCCAGGCTCGGGCCGCGATTGATCAACACGGGCTTGAACAGCCCCAATGGGTAATGCCCCTCTGAATCCAGGGGGCTTGTGCCGATGCGAATCGAGCCAAAGGGTTCATTGAGAACGGGAAAGGAACTGACATCAATGCGCATCACCCCTGCCCCATCCTGGAATGCGCTTTGCACCTGGGAAGCAGCGGCGCTGGCCCATGACTTCCCCGATAAGCTGGAAACGACCATGCCGAAACCAAGCATTTGGATCAGCTCCCGCCGCTTGAATTTAAGAGTCTGCATGAGGTTGAACGAAGTTACCCGCGCGTGGCTGGCTGTCCACCCTGGAAAAGCTTTGCATCCACAAATGCAAACAGCGGTTCGCACTGAACCGCTGTTGCTGAATGAGTGTTATTGGTTCGGATTTAAGGTTCTACGCGCACGCGGAAGAACTGGTAATTGGCCGATCCGGCCGACGGGCTGATTTCCAAAACATCACCCGTTCCGATGATATTTGATTTGACCGTCTGCCAACCATTTGTCCCCGCGAAGGAACTGCTCCCTTCCAGGACATACTTTTTACCCGGCAGAGTTGGCAACTTGAGCGAGAGTTTCGCGTTTGCCTGGCCAGCCTTGAGGATCGTTTCCGTCGGGTTGGTTCCAGATTCAAACTCAGCGCGATTTGAGATTCCGTCACCATCTGCATCTGCATCCGCAGCGGACAACAGGTTCACAAGCGAGCCGAAATATTGAATGCGCCATGCATCGGGAATGCCGTCATTCCAACCGACCGCCGTGCGGGAATTCATCGAGATGAGTCCATCTTGAGTCGTTGATGGAATCACGCCAAAGCCATTTGGTGAGGCGGAGGCTTTCTCGAAGTGAACTTGAATCGCAGTATCGTCGCTCGCGGTGGCAGGCACCGGAACGTATAGCGTTCCAACTAGTGCTTCACCCGTTAAGCCTGGGCTGGTGGTATCCACCCATGCTGCAGAGTAGCCGACAGTGGAGCCATTGCCTCCAAACTGCGGAGCACCGATAAGCATATTGGGCGAGAATGTAACCGGTTGGGTTAAAGCTACTGGTCCATCCACAACCCGGACTTTGAGGTTGAGCAACAAAGTGCGAATTGGATAGTCACCCGAAATCGAGGCGTAGATCGGAACTGCCGCGACCTGTCCGGGGTTCACCCTTGGAGCCGCCGCACGGAAACGCACGGAAGGCAAAACGGGCGACGGCGCAGTGTTCAGTGTGAGCGCTGTAACACCGGTCGAATCACTTTGGCGGCTGAGCGCCGAGAAAGTGCCGGAACCGCGGAACGTATTTGGAACCACATCTGCATGTTGAACGCCGTTGCTCCAGTAACGTGCGTACCAGACGAGCGTTGGGTCAATTGCACGGCGGAAGTTCACGTAAAGGTCTGCAATGTCGAGCTTGCCGTCACCGAACCCGATAGTGTTGATTACCGTGTCGTTGCCGTTCCAGAACTCGAATGAGTTCGCCAGATCAACGCCGTTAGTGTCCACGCAGCAGCTATCGATCGCGTCATACATAGCGCTGTCCTCGGGTGGATTGTTCAATCCATAAATGATCGATTGCTGCGCCTGCTCAAGGTCGTTATTCAGGATGCTGCCATCACCGAAATCCCCAGCATTAAACCAGCGGAATGGGGCAAGGTCACCGACAATGTAGCTCCGGACTCCAACCGTCACCGTTTTGATCGCGCTGATAGTTACAGAAGGATCCGAACCATCCGGCATTTCTATAAATACATCCTTGGAAACGCCATCTTCATTCGCTGAGGCGCGAATGATTGCAATGCGGTAAGTATCGCCGATTTTTGCATCTTGCGGGATAACGAAGGAGAAGGAACCAGGCACCACCTTACCATCCTTGCTCAAATACATGTTATCATGCGGCATCGAGTAGGTGATCAAATCCTGTTGCAGCGTGTCATACAGGTTCGTCATGCGGTAACGCTCCAACCAGCCAACCCCAAGAATATTGCTCAGGTTATTCGCGGAAATCAGGTTGGAGAAGTTCAGGGTGATGTTTGTAATGAGCACCACATTCCCCCCACTCACCAGCGGAGTGATCGTGATTGTTTTCGATTGAAGCGTCGCTGGCGGGATAATCCGGAAAAGATTTGGGTCATCCTCACGCGGTCTCATCAAGAGTGAATCAAAGTTCAGGTGATAATTATCCATTGGCAGGGGCGAGCCCGCGAGATTTGTAATCGTTAGCCCAAACTGCAGGCCATACATGGTCTGGCCAGGGCGGATGTTCATCGTTACCGGAGCGAAAAACCGTTGGCCAGGTCCGCCCACGAAATCGCTTGAGGCCTCCTGTGGAAATTCAAAACCAAAGCTGATTCGGTTCGGAACAAACGGAGTTGCCTGGCCTTGCGCAACTTCTCCCGGTTGAGTGCCAAGGAATGCCCGGACTTTCAGGCTCACCAGGTTAAATGGCGCATGAATTTGAATGCGTGCAATGCCGTTGGTGATCAGCGCTTCAGTGCTGGTCAAATCAGGATCATTCCCATCCGTTGTATAAAACAATTTGGTGCCCGCCGGGAAAAGTCCGGAAGCATCTGATTTATTCGTGATGACCACAACGCTGTTAGTCAGGAAATAACCGGATGAGGGTGAAATCCCGGGAAGTGGAACAGAAAGCGTTTTACCGGCGATCACTGGCCCGGCGTTTCCATTGCGGAAAGCGCGCACACGCAATTTACCGAGATCGACTGGACCCGTCAGGACAATGGTTCCAACGCCATTGGAAATAACAACTGGAGTGCTGTTCTGGTCTGGATCTGTTCCGTCGATCGTGTAGTACACCTGGGTATCAATAGGAAACCCTCCAGATGTATTTGCCGCCAACACAGTAACCGTAACGCCATCCGGAAAGAATCCGGAATTTGGAGAGAGCACCGGAGTGGGGATGGTCAGGTCGCCTCCATCATCACAAGGGCCAGGCAAAGCCAACCCCGTGCCGGTCCGCACAAGGTGGTAAAAAATCTCACTGTCATAAACGACACCCGCGGAATCAACCGCAACTCCGACTGGATCGCGAACTTCAGCCCATTCCGTCGTTCCATCAAACCAGCCCGGGAAAATTCCGGGAGCCGGATAGGTTTCCCAGTTTTCCGGATTGATTCCATAAAGCGTGGTTAACACCCCGGCACAGGATGCAACGCGGATTTTGTGGTTTCCGCGATCCGCAATCACGATGGAATTGTTTGGCCCACGCGCGATTTGGTACGGCTGATTAAGCAAGCCATATCCCGGTTCTCCGTTGGCGCGACCGGCGACACCGGTTTTGCCAGCATAGAGAGTTGGGCCGGAGAACGGGTCATTGAATTTCCAAAGGACATTCAAGCCCGCATCGCTCGCGATTAATGTTCCGTTATCCAATAACGCGACACCCCGCAGGCGGGACGCGCTGTTGTTGACATTATAAACGACGGTGAGGAAACCGAGATTATCGATGCGCTTCACCCGTCCATTTAGTTCCGAAACAAAAATGGCGTTGCTATTTGTTTCCACCGTCATCGCGGTTGGTTGGTTCAACCCCGAGTGAAAGACGCCACGGTAATTTCCAAAGGCATCGAATTTCACAATCGTCCCATCCCCCTGGTTCAAAACAAAGAGGTTGGTGAAGGAATCAAACCCAAGGGCGACAGGACTGAACAAATGTGCAGCCGCACCCTGGGCCAGCGTGGTAACCTTGGTGTCACTCAGGCGCATGATCCGCACCGCATTATTGCCGTAATCAGCAATATACAGACTGCCGGATTTATTCAGAGCAAGACCGTAAGGTGCATTGAATTGTGAAACTTCGTGGGTTCCTTCCGTATATCCCTGGAATTGGCCACCGATGGTTGTCACGTTGCCGCTGGTCCCCTGCCCCATTGTGGCCTGGGCGAATAATCCGGCGGCAAGGCCGAGTATGGTTAAGATATTCTTTTTCATCACGTGCAAAGGTTCAAGTGTTGCTCCCGGAATCCGATCAGTGGAATTCGCTCGGGCGGAACATCTCTTCCTTTTTGCCTTCCGGATCGTACGGCTTGCCGCGTTCGCTAAGCGATGGCAGCGATTGGTCATGTTCCGGCATCTTGGTATTGAGGAACTCGGTGCGATACGGTTGGTAATCACTGTCTTCAATGATCGTCGGAGTGACGAAGATGATCAGGTTCGCTTTGGAGCGGTCGGTGCTTTCCTTGCGGAAGGCATAGCCGAGCACAGGGATATCTCCGAGGAACGGAACCTTGGTATAAGCTTTCTGGGTCGAATCGCTGATCAAACCACCCATGACCAGGGTATTTCCGCTCGGGATGATAACCTGCGTCTCGATTTTGCTGGTGGCGAAAATGTCAGCTTCGTTGACTTTGCCCTGCACCACTTTGCGTGAAGGAATCGGCTCCACCTTGGAAATTTCAGGACGGACCTTCATGGCCACGTTTGTTCCGGTGATGCGAGGCGTCACGATCAGGATGGTACCAACGTTGGTGTATTCTGGGCGTGAACTGGAGATTTGGGTGCCAGCCTGGCCGATTGCATCCTGGTTGTTAAAGATGGGTATAGCGCGAGTCACTTCGAGCTTCGTTTCCTGGTTATCAAGAGTTACGGCGCGCGGAGTTGCCAACACGCGGGATTCAGATTCGGAGTTCAGGAATGAGAGCACCGCGTTCACGCCCTGGGCATTGAGGAACGCCACATTCGGAGTGAAACCACCACCGCTCGTGAGGCTCACGATGGTGCTATCCAGCGAAGTATTTCGAGTGGTCGTCTGAGATGTTGTAGTGCTCGATCCTGGGGTCGTTGTCACCTGTGTGCCATTTGGCAAAGTCGTTGTGGTCGGTGTTCCAGGTGTAGTCGTGGTCGTGGATGACGAACTGCCGCCAGTCAGCATTCCGTTCCCCATCGTAAAGCGTTGCGCCTGGAGTGTGTCGGTCCAATCAATACCTTTAAGTGATTTGGGGTTCGTGAATGTTTCCAGGAACCGGGCTTCAATCAAGACCTGCTTGGTCGGCGTATCGAGCGAGGTTACAAGATTGGTGATCGCATCAAAATCGCGTTGAGTTGCGAGCAAAACCAATTGCGCCGTCCGTGAGTCCGCCTGCACGCGTGTGCTCGGGAAAGTAACGGAAATCAGCGTCGCAATGTTGGTGGTGTTCGCGTAATGGAGGGGTACTGTATAGGGGTACATCGGTTCCTTCGCGGTCGGATCACGGAAAGTTACCTGGCGGAAAGTCGTCTTGGGGTCAGTAACCAGCATGAGGCCGTAATTATTCAAGACCGCATCGAGCGTCTGGCGCGGAGTGACACCGCCAAACGTGCTCAGGGAAACCGTGTTGGTTCCTACTGGAGGCAGTTCGACAATGTTGGTGCCCACCTGGCGAATGCCACCGCTCTTAATGCGCGGATCGATCAAAATGTTCAACTTGGCAAGACGGCCAAGCATTTGAATCGCCTGGAGCAACGGGACTTCACGGTTCGGATCAAACACCGCTTCCATCGTGAGATCATCCTCGGGGGCCATTTTGCTCAAATCGCCGCCTTCAGGTTCGATAGGGGTCAGCTTCGAATCTTTGAAGCCGAGCAGGTAGCCAGCGGTGCCAGGGCGCGTTCCAATGACAAGCCCTTTTTGCGCGAGCAGCGTATCCAGCGCTTTGCGGTAAGTGATATTTTCAAAATGTGTTGATCCAATCGGTTCGCGTAGCACTTCGACTGGCACGTCGTTGGTCAACATCTCAGGCGCGAGCTGATAGGAAATGCCAGCTTGCTGCGCCAGGTTGGTGATCGCTTCCATCACGGGGAAATCGCCACCAAGAGAAATAAAGGGAACAACCTCGCCGGCTGTTTTTGCCGCGGGCTTTTGAATTAAAGGAGGCTCCAATT
>JBQCGE010000147.1:0-6565 GCA_051955955.1 Verrucomicrobiota bacterium | reverse complement strand
GAACCGGCCTTGGCCTTTCTACCAGTCTTGGCATTGTGAAGAACCATGGTGGCACCATCCAGGTGGATAGCTCTCCTGGGGTTGGGACTGCTTTTAAGATATATTTGCCAGCTCACGTGCAGAGTGATCACCACGCCATTCACATGCCAGCCGCAGCGTTGCCGAGAGGGAATGGTGAATTGATCCTGGTGGTGGATGATGAGGAAGAAATTCGCAAAGTAACTCAGCAAATTCTGGCGAGCTATGGATATGAAGTCATTACCGCGAGAGATGGAAATGACGCAATCCTCCAATTCAGCGACAATGCCAATAAGATTCAACTGGTCATAACCGACCTCATGATGCCGGGAATTGATGGAGGCACTTTGGTGAAAAGTATTTCGACGATGAAACCGGCTACGAAAATTATCACCACAAGCGGATTGGATAGTTCCGTTCCGGAAGGAACCGTCTTTTTGAAGAAACCCGCCTCAGCGGAAGAACTGCTCGTGGCGGTGCACGACGCGTTGAAATCGAAGTAAATCCGAAAGCCTTCAGGGCTTTTCCGATTCGACCCAGCGAACGGCATAACGGATCAAGTCAGGCAATGTTGGGGTGTTCAACTTTTCCTTGATGTTCACCCGATGCACTTCAATGGTTTTTGCGCTGACATGAAGCCGCTCGGCCATTTCACGCGTGCTCAATCCCTGCCCGATTAATTGAAACACCTGGAACTCGCGGTCTGTCAATCGTTCCATGGGAGATTGCGCATCGCGGCTGCGCCGGGAGAAAATATCCACAATTTTTGAAGCAATCGCGTCACTCACAAAAGTGCCCCCATCCGCAACCCGGCGAATGCCTTCAATAATCTTTCGGCCTCCCTCTTGTTTCATGATGTATCCCCTTCCCCCGGCACGCAAAACTCGTTCGGCATAAAGCGATTCATCATGCATGGAAAGAACAATGACAGCCGTCTCCGGCACACTGGCCTGCAAATCCTTGATCAAATCCAGCCCGTTTCCATTGCGGAGTGTAATATCCACCAGCATGACGTCGGGCTTGGTTTTAACTGCCAGTTCAAGGGCGAGTGAGGCCGTATCCGCTTCACCGCAAAGTTCGAGATCCGATTCGTTACCAATCAACTGGCGCAAGCCATCCCTCATCATGGGATGATCATCGACGATGAACACGCGTTTTGATTTCTCAGTTCCGCTCATTTCGACCTCCATCTTCAAACGGAATCGTGCAGCAAACCGTTGTTCCCTTCCCTGATTCGCTCTGGATATTCAGTGTGCCGCCCATCACCCCGGCGCGATAGGACATGATGCGCAAACCCATTCCATCGAATTGCGGGCTGGGATCAAAGCCCGCGCCATCATCACAGATGGCGAGCACGAGCGTTTGCTCCAACAACTCCAGACGAATCGTGACACGAGTTGCTCGCGCATGTTTCACGGCATTGCTGGCAGCCTCCTGGGCAATCCGGAATAAATGGGTGGCCATGCTGTTGTCGGGAATGAGAATGGATTCCGTCGCAACAAACTCAACCTGCACTCGGAAAATTTCCTGAATGGTGCGGGCGAGTTCCGCAAGGGCGGACATCAATCCATCCGCAGACATTTCAACGGGCGAAAGTCCCTTGGCCAATGCTTTCGTTTGGCGGATCGCATCACGAATATGATTTGAGATTTGCGAGGCAAGCGCGGCATTATCCGGCAGCAGCAATTTCCGCTCAA
Organism: Verrucomicrobiota bacterium; assembly: GCA_051955955.1. GTDB lineage: Bacteria > Verrucomicrobiota > Verrucomicrobiia > Limisphaerales > SXQI01 > DASVNK01. The sequence goes on along the minus strand of JBQCGE010000147.1, from coordinate 4,850 downwards.
GTGCTTCGATCATCAATTCAATCCCGGCAAGGTGCTGGCCAAGCCCGTCATGCAAGTCATGGCCAATTCGCCTTCGTTCCCGTTCGGAAACTTCGAGAATTTGTTTTTCCAGTGCGGCCCGCTGTCCTTCCTCAATTTTGCGCGAAGTGATGTCGGTGCGAATGGCGATATATTGAAGCGGTTGCTGCTGCTCATCGAGAAAGGGAAATATGGTGGTATCCACCCAATATAAGCTGCCGTCCCTGGCGCGATTGCAAATCTCCCCTTTCCAAATCAGGCCGTGTGTAATCGTCAGCCAAAGTTTGCGAAAGAAAGCCTTCGGATGATGTCCCGAGTTAATGATACGATGGTCCTGCCCAATCAACTCCTCACGCGAGTATTTCGAAATCTCGCAGAATTTGTCATTAACATAGGTGATTTTTCCGCTCGGATCGGTTATCGCAACGATGGAATGGGCATCCAGGGCTGCCTTGTATTCATTGAGCAAACGTGCATCCGCCTCGCTCATCGCGGCCTGGACAGCGTATCCCCGTTCCAGTTCACGAATCCGAGAAACCAGTTGCTCACGGCTCATTTCCGAGAGTTCGAGCATGTGGGCTGACCTTAACCCATTCCATGCCTAAAATAAACTGAGGAACCGTCGAGCGGCGAAGCGCCAAAATCGGGTGATGCGTTATTCCTCGATTAACTTGATCTTGGAGCGGTATTCAGTAGGTGAATCGCCACTCAGCTTTTTGAAAACGCGGTTGAAGTGAGTTAATGACTGAAAGCCAACCTGGTAGGCAATTTCGCTCTCGCGCAAGTTTGGATTGAGCAGCAGGTTTTTTGCGCTTTCAATCCGAACCCGGCAGACATACTCGGTGAAATTCATTCCCACCGATTTCTTGAACAATTTGCAAAAGTAAAACGCGCTCGTGTTGACCGCTTTTGCAACCTGCCCCAGAGAGAGATCCTCACCCTGGTTTTCATGGATAAATTGTTTTGCACGGATGATGATCGGCGGCTCGGTATTGGACTGCTGCACCACGATTTGATTGCTCAACTCGGAGAGATGGCTGGCGAAAATTTCGAGCAGCTTAAGGATGGCGTCGTGCTCCTGGGTGGAAAGGACTCGGGTGTTGAACCATGTCTCTCGAATTTCATTTTCAGGATGTTCCACGCCCCATTCGCGGATCAATCGCAGCACTTTTTGATAAGTGCCTTCATTCGGCTGTTTGCGAAACACCTGCCCGGTATGGAGAAAGCCAACGAGCCGATTTCCAAGTTTCACCGGAACGGCCATGTCGGACAATCCAGCGGCACAAGTCACTGTCTGGGGTTGTTCGGTTGCGGTCTCCGCCAACCGTTGCTGCACCTGGAGGCACGCAGCGCAGGAGCGGCTCTTTTGCGCCATAATCCGGCAGAACGGATTTTCCTTCCTTTGACCGTGGTGCGGCAATTGCCATGAATCAATGGGCCGCAATCGAAGCGGGAGACCGGTGGCATCGCCGAATGCCCGCTCATAATCAGCGTAGATTCGGGATTGCGAAAGTTTCTCTACCAGGTCAGTATTCATAGCCAGTCACCTGATTTTGGTTTCCGGACCACAAAATACGGAAAGCAATTCGTACAAACAATTGGGCCCCTCCCAATTCCTGCCTGCCGTCCAGCACAAGTCACTCTAAGGAAAAACCGTACGGGCATCTTGCTCTGTGTTGCCTTTAATAAAGTTCAACCCGCAATCCGCTAACCTGTCGCACGATTGCTGCGATATCAGACATGTTTTTCAAGGACAGATGGCTCACTCGCGAATTACTCAGCGGGCGAGTGGCCGAATAAATCTGAACATGCGAAATCTGGGCTCCCTTTGCCCTGAGTTCCTTTAAGCGTGCGGCAAAGGCATTAATCTCCCGTAAATCAGGTGCGCGCCCGTCGATGGCGCTAAATAAACTTTGGATGATGATCTGCCGTTTTTTTCCCAGGAGCAGAATATTATCAATCACGCTTTGAAAGGGTATACTGCTTCGACTGATCTCGCGGAAATAGTATTCCGTGCCTGCCTCCAGTTTGAGCCAGATTTCATCGCGATTCGTCAACAATCCCAATCCTTCCTGAACCTGCGGCAAACCCAGTCCGGTGGCATTTGAAATCAGCACGATTTTGAAAAATGGGAATTGGCCCAGAGCCCGAATTCTCACGACTGTTTGAACAGTTTTCAGAAAGTTCGGACTCTGGGTCGGTTCGCCATCACCACTGAGGGCCACGTGCTTCAAAGCGAGTAATTCCCTCGGCAGGGATGCATAAGGAAACCGAAGACCTAAAGCGCCAGTTTGCACCTCCTCCAAAGCGCTTTCCAATTCCTCGCCGGCAGCATCGCAATCAATTTCAATTTCGGGCGCTCCATTCCCGCGAGCCACTTCGCAATAAATGCAATCAAAGTTGCACTTCTGATTTGGGTTTAAATTCACACCAATGCTCAAACCACGCGCACGAGGGCTGATTGTGAAATAGACGAACTGGCGCCCGCCAAAGTCGCGTGCATATCCAAACGGTCCGGACGGATCTCGCCTCGGCTTTAGCCCAATCCGTTCGACCGGAATGGAAATTGGAGTTTCCACTAACGGAATCTGGGTTTTCGTGGTGCTCATTCTTTTGGCCAAATTCAACTATTTCTTAAGGCCGCGCTACACCTCCTTTGTAAATACCTGCGCGAAATTTGCCTCATTTTACCGGGCGCAGAAGCAATTTCTCCCTTGGGCAAAGCCAATTTTAGTTAGTGAATCGCAAGAAATGAGAAGCGATTAGCTGCAGCTTCAGCGACCTTGCGAGCGCACTGAAATGGTCGCGAATGTTCACAGCTTGACGGACTTGCCGACAGCGCCAGCCCAAACAGGGCAAAGCGTTGTCGGGCATGTTTGCTTTCACTGCGGGACAACTTGCGCGAGCAATCGCTTCGAATTGGCTGGCCATAGGTTTTGTTGCCAGGGATGCCTCGCTGTTTATGAACTGCTCGCCGAAAATGGCCTGACGGATTTTTATTCGCTGGATCGCAATCCGGGCATTCGTGTTCAAACGCCAAAGCTTGAGGCCAAATACAAGTTTCTGGATGAACCCTCGGTCCGGCAAAAAATGGTTCAATATTCCGATGAACAAAGCACCCGCGCCACATTCGTTCTGCCTGCTATCCACTGCATCGCCTGTGTCTGGCTCCTGGAAAATCTTTTCCGACTTAAATCCGGAATTGGCTCCAGCCAGGTAAACTTTTCACGCAAGGAACTTTCACTCGCCTTTGATCCGAGAGTGCTCAAGTTGAGCGAAGTAGTCACCTTGATCGCCTCTCTCGGTTACGAACCTGATTTCAAACTCTCTGACCTGGAAAATAAGCCACGCGCGGCGACTGACCACACTCTCTGGACTCAGCTGGGCGTTGCCGGATTTGCCTTCGGCAACAACATGCTATTCAGCATCGCCCTTTACCTCGGAGTCGATGCGGTGAATGGGCCAGCGTTCAAGCAATTGGTTGGATATCTGAGCTTGCTCCTGGCTGTTCCTGTTCTTCTTTACAGCTCGCGCGATTATTTTCGGATGGCAATCAACGGACTGAAGCAGCGGGTGTTGACGATTGAGGTCCCCATTGCCACGGGAATCCTGGTTATATTTGGCCAAAGTTCCTGGGAAGTCTTGTCCGGGAATGGGCACGGATATTTCGATTCGTTTGCAGGATTGATTTTCTTCTTATTGTGTGGCCGCCTCTTTCAACAAAAAACCTACGATCGCCTCGCGTTTGATCGTGATTACAGGTCTTTTTTCCCCCTTTCAGTCACACGCAAAAGTGGAGATCGGCAGGAATCGATTTCACTTTCTGAACTGCAAACTGAAGATCGCCTGGTAATTCGCCACGGAGAGTTAATCCCGGCGGATGCTTCGCTTTATCAAGGTACGGCGCTCATCGATTACAGCTTCGTGACCGGCGAATCCGAGCCGGTGCGTAAACGTGTGGGTGAGTACCTCTATGCCGGCGGCAGACAAATGGGCGGAGCAATCGAGGTAATTACGCGCAAGCCCGTCTCTCAAAGTTATCTCACCTCGCTTTGGAATCAGGATGCATTTTCAAAGGATAAACGCGAAACACTCGACACATTGATCAATCGCTACAGCCAGCGATTCACGATTTCAATTCTCGCCATTGCACTCGGCTCGGGAATTTTCTGGGCAATTATCAATCCTTCCCTGGCGCTGAAGGCATTCGCTTCGGTTTTGATCGTCGCGTGTCCCTGCGCGCTCGCGCTCGCGGCGCCTTTCACTCTTGGCGCTGGAATCCGAATTTTTGGACGCAACCAGATTTACATTAAAAACTCTCAAGTCATCGAGGAATTGGCCCGGACGAACTCGATCGTGTTCTACAAAACCGGTACGCTAACCGGCTCGGGCGAGATTGAATTCGAGGGTGACGAACTATCTCCGGACGAGCGAAAGTTGATTCTTTCACTCGCCCGACATTCAACACACCCTCATTCGATCCGCATCGCTGAGTTCGTCACGCCGAGTGATTCGGATTCCACTGTTTCAGCTTCAGCGGAAAAGGTCACATCCTTTCAAGAAGTGCCCGGGCGTGGAACGCAAGGTGTTGTCCTGGGCACCCCCGTGGCGCTCGGAAATTTGGAGTGGCTTCGTTCACTCGGAATTCAGGAGCTGCCGCGTTCAATTAGCGGAATGAAATCGGGCAGCACGGTTCACCTCGCAATCAACGGGCTCTATCGTGGTGTCTTCCGGATCGAAAATTGTTTGCGAGACAATGTTGAATCGTTGATCGCAACTTTGAAACCCAACTACAAGCTTTCACTCCTGAGCGGGGATAACGAGCGGCAAAG
>JBQCGE010000146.1:0-2734 GCA_051955955.1 Verrucomicrobiota bacterium | reverse complement strand
CAATATTGAGTGGACTGCGCCAAAGACCAACGAAATGGCTTCTCTCGACGATTTTCTCGAGCCCTATCTCAAAAAATTTAAACTCCCCGCCATTGCAGCCGCCGTGGTTTCGGACAATCAAATCATCGCTGCAGGCGCGGTGGGCGTCCGGAAAATCGGAGATGATGCCGAAGTCACCCTGAACGACAAATTCCACATCGGCTCCTGCACCAAATCATTCACCGCCCTTCTCGCCACGATGCTGGCGGCCTATGGCAAAATTTCACTCGACCAAAAGGTGTGCGATGTATTTCCAGACAGGGATCTCTCTCCTGAACAAAAATCGATCACGCTCTCCATGCTCCTTCGCAATCGCTCTGGACTTGGAAACACTCCCCCGCCCGAGCTCTGGTCAAAGGCTTTTTCCGCCAGCGGAACGCCCACGGAACAGCGTGCATGGTTCCTCCGCGAATTCCTGAAAAACCCTTTGGCCGCAAAACCGGACGAAAAGTTTATCTATTCCAACGTCGGTTACGCCCTCGCGGGCGCTATGATCGAAATAAAACTCAAAACTCCATGGGAAACTTTAATCCACGAACGAATTTTTGAACCACTCCATTTGAAGACTGCTGGTTTTGGCACTCCCACCTCGAAGAACGATCCCAATCAACCCTGGGGTCACCAGATGAAGGACGACAAAGACCAACCCAAATACGAAGCAATCGACCCTTACGATAATCCGCCCGCCATTGCTCCGGGTGCAGCCGTTCACTGCTCCATTCTGGACCTTGCGCGTTACGCCGAATTTCACATGCAGGTTGCGCGCGGAGAAATCGAAACTCTCAAACCGTTCCAGGAATTTCTCTACACACCTCCTGCCAATGCCAACTACGCCGCTGGATGGCTGGTGGAAAAACGCGATTGGGCTGGTGGAAAAGTCATCACACACGCCGGCTCAAACACCATGTTTTACACCGTCATCTGGATCGCGCCTGAAAAAAATTTCGCCTTCGTCCTCTCCACCAACGCCGCGGATTCCCAGGGTGGTTTGGAAGGCGTGGCCCGGCAATGCGACCAAATGATCGGCGCGCTGATCAGGAAATTCGTGAGATAAGCAGACCGATCAATAAGAAGGTGACGCCAGCCTGAGCCGACTTCCAAACCTAGCGGTGCATCCTGCGCAATTGATCGCGCAACTGCTCAATCTCCGCCTCGGCAATATCCTTCTCGTGTTCCGCTTTGGTCAGGTTGTCCGAGACTTCGTCCAAATCTTTCAGCACCTGCTCCAGCGCCTCCCGGATGCGATCTACCTCCGCCTTCGCTTCTTCGATCCACGAACGGCGTGAATCATATGGCTCGTGCCGCCCCCCCTCGGATCGCTGCCCTTCCTGCTCCCGTCCTTCACGAAAATCACGTCCTTCCCGTTCACGCGGTTCGTCGTATCCATGACGATGCTGCTGCTGAGAATGTCCTTGTCCTGAAGGGTGCCCATGTCCCTGGCTCTGGCCTTGTCCTTGCGGATGGCGCTCCGAGTGAGGATGAAAATGTTGTCCGCCGCCGCGATTATCCCTGCGATCTCCACGCCCGTTTCGGCCGCGTCTCCGGTCCCGAATGGGGCGTCTCCCCCGGCCTCTCCCGCGCGGAGGCAACTGTCCCTCCCCGCCTTCCTGCTGGGCACCTTCTTGTGGGCCGCCCTCCTGGTTTCCTTCCGGATTTTGTGTTTCCGCCGGTTCCGTGGATTCCCCTGAGGGTGAAGCCTCCATGGGCGGTTGCTCCACAGGATGTTCAGAACGTCGTTCTGACGCTACTGGCTCCTGTGGTGTAACTGGTTGCTCATCGGGATTGTCCCTCGGCTCGTTTTCCACGGGCGATAATCTGCCTATTTCAATGAAGCGGGTCAACAAGATAGAATGGGGCCAAAGCCGCGCAGTGCCCCCACTCAAACTACTTGCGACTCAAGAGGTAACCCACAACGCAGCCAACCGTTGCAGCAATTCCCAAAGCTGCCCACGGATTGTCGCGAACGAATTCATCCGTTGCTGTTGCCGCTTCCTTGGTCTTGTCTCCCAGCAGCTTTTGAATGTCTGCCATGCTGTATTTGCCCGATTTGATTCCCGAACGGATCTCGTCCGTCATCTCTTCCAATTCGCGATTGTATTGTTCTTCCAGTCTTGCTGCGTCCACAATTTCCTCCGTAAATTAAGGTTATATAGTACGAACCTGCCACACGATTGCGCATCAGGCCAGTGCCCGTTCCATCCTTCAGGAAAATCCACCCTCCAGCAAGCTCTTGATCTGTTTCTCCTCAAGCCGATACCGCACCCATTCCTTTTGAGCGCGCGCGCTAATCGATTCATAGAAATTGATCGCGGATTTGTTCCAATCCAGCACCGACCATTCAAACCGCCCGCACCCCGCCTTCCGTGCAATCTCCAGTAATTTCCCGAACAACCGTTTCCCGACTCCCTTGCGTCGGAATGCTTCCAGCACAAAAAGATCTTCTAGATAGAGAACGGGCTGCGCCAGGAATGTCGAGTAACCATAATAATAAAGTGCGAACCCCACCGGGCTCCCTTCAACATAAGCCAGCAGCACTTCCCCAAATTTTCGCTCCCCAAAAAGTGTCTCCTCAAGTTGCTCCTCGCTCAGCGCAACTTCGTCCGCCAACCGCTCGTACTCCGCCAGCTTCCGAATAAATTCCGCAATAATCGGAACATCCCCCCGGGTTGCGGCTCTGATTTCGATCCCCAAATCC
>JBQCGE010000145.1:0-4327 GCA_051955955.1 Verrucomicrobiota bacterium | reverse complement strand
TTTTGAAGCCCCGGTTTTCTTTGCCTTTTTTTCAAGGCCTTTGAGTTCCTCTTCCTGACCGATGTTCGCGCAAAACGCGATCATCTCGGCGTTGTATTTCTCCTTGATCCACGAAAGCAGCACTGAAGTGTCCAGACCGCCCGAATAAGCCAAAACAATTTTCATATCAAAATCGAACCGTGAGGGTACGGCAAGCGGGGCAAAGTTAAAGAATTTTCGGTAATTGCTCACGGTAAGGGTAGGGGAAGCGGGTTTGAGATTCTTGAAGCCTCGTCCAAACCAATGAATGAATTCGATGGGTTAGGTGGTTTCCGAACTGTAAAATGTACTTACGTTAATGGGTCTAATGGCCCTATCGTTGTTTTGAGCAGGAAATTTGCAAGTGTCTTATTATCAGACATTAAAACAAACCCAAATGGCCTTGGTATGCTGAGTGCTTATGTCCCTATCTCTGGAGTGTGGCTATGGTTGTCGCTCTCCGGTGTTTATCATATGAAAAAACTCTCAACTATCTGCATTATGCTGGCGATTGCTTCAGCAGCTTCGGTCTCTGTGTTGGCTACTGCACCTCCTGGAACAACCACGAATGCTCCTGATGCTGGTGCATCCGTCGCACTTCTTGCGCTGGGTTCGCTTGGGTTAATGGGATTCCGTCGCTTTATATCTAAGCGCTAGAAAACAGGCTCCATCAGGAGCCAAGTCCCAGTGCCAAGCTTGCCCCATTGTCAGGCTTGGCATTTCTTCAGCCTGCCAACTGTAGAACACTCGAAAACCTTACTAAATTCACTTTGCTTTTCTTGAACTATGAAAAACGGTACGCTTAAGAACTTCCTTTATGGCCTTATTGCCATTCTGGCGCTCGGGGTAAGACTCCAGGCGGACTCCGCTTGCTATGTATTGCCAGTCGGTAGCCAGGCTGATGGATATGTCCGTACTACCTACGGAAACGTGAATCAGAACAACGTCTTGCTTGCCAGTGATTACGGGAACGGGATTGCTCCGGAGTACAGTTATTTTACTGTGGATATCCTTGATACACCAGTTCCTCCCTTTCCAATCGGTCGATATGCTGCCTGGTGCTTTGATTCCGAAACGGATATTGATCCTGGCGGGCCTGGATTTCCTGGGCATGCTGGAACAACCTTTTCCGCCGAACTCTACTCCAGCCTTGATCCGAACTTAAATTCACATTTGCCGGATCATTATAATGTAAAGCAGCCTGTTCAAACCTGGAATAAAGTTAATTGGTTGATCAATCATCGACGGGACGCATGCAATGGTGTCGTTCCAACGATGTGGGAAGTTCAACGCACCATCTATTTGTTGTTTGGTCAAACTCCTCCACTTACGGGTTATCCTTCCTTCCGTCCCGAGGTCGTTCAGTGTTTGCTTGATGGAGCCAATGCTCATCCGGATTTCCAACCCGCGTGCGGCGATAAAATAGCAATCGTTTTCAACATTGTTTTTAATTGGGACGATCTGGTTCCTGATGTGCAGCTTCTGTTTCTGGAAGTGCCCTGGTGCCCGCCCGTGAAATTAGTGCCCGGCCCGCTGGATACCTGTTTCCAGACTGAGGCGGAAGCACTCGCGGCCGCCAAGGAAGCGACGACTAATTCAACGGATTGCTGCTCCCTCACCTGGACAACCTCGCGAAGCGGAGATAATTGCAACGCAGTTATTACCGTTAAGGCAGAGAATACATGCGGCAAGTCGGATAGCATTACCTACAACGTGAAAATTGATAACCTGCCGCCGCAGATAAGCGACTTGCAGGATCTGACGGTCGAATGCGGGCAAGCCTTGCCCTGGACCACACCTACTGCGTCCGATAACTGTGATCAATCGCCGGTGGTGGAAATCGTCAGCACCGTTTTGAATCCGGACACTTGCGCGCCAAGTTACACACGCACATGGAAAGCCACGGATTCGTGCGGCAACAGCAGTTTTGCAACGCAAACCATCACGGTGGTTGATAACGTTCCGCCAATGGTGACCTGTCCGCCGGATAAGCAACTGTCCTGCGCGGATTCGACTGAGCCGAGCGTCACGGGAAAAGCGACTGCAACGGATAATTGCGCCGCTCCAGAGTCGATCGTGATTACCTATACGGATTCGGTGACCGTTGATGCGAATGGAAACACAACCATCATCCGCACATGGAAAGCGGTGGATCCTTGCGGTAATGCGGGGACTTGCAGCCAAACGATCAAAGTGAATGCGGGAGGTTGCGAACCTGGAACATTTAGCTTCAAGGGCAGTTCCTATACCTGCGGCAGCCCGAACGTTCGCACGTTTGTTACGGCAAATGGCGTGAAGGTCAAAGTCACGGCATTCAGCCGGACGACTTCCGGTTCCTGGGCACCCGCGTTTGTTGGGCAATATTCCGGCGGATTGGGAGTGACGGACGGTTCCGAAGATGGTTCCGCGCCGAACCACACGCTCGATAATGTGGGCCGCAAGAACTATCTCTTATTCGAGTTTGATCAAACGGTAACTCCTACCGGTGCAGTCCTTGGTTATGTCTATAACGATAGCGACATGAGCATTCGGATCGGCACGTTCAATGATCCATACAACAATCACCTGAACCTGAATGATTCCGTCTTCGCCAGCTTCGCCTACGCGGAGGACAACGATACAACATCCGGTTCTCCTCGCACGGCAACATTTAATGGGGGCAAGGTGTCAGGCAATGCCATGATCATTGCCGCTTCCCTGAGCGATTCCTCCCCGGATGATTACTTCAAGGTGCTTTGCCTGAACATCTGCAAGCCGACCTGCGCACCGCCACCTCCAGTGAAGGCGAGCATCGGTAATCGTGTGTGGAACGATCTGAACGCAAATGGGAATCAGGATGCCGGTGAACCGGGGGTCGATGGAGTCAAGGTGCAGTTATATCGTTGCTCGGATAACTCGCTGGTTGAAACCGACATCACCTCCGGTGGAGGAATCTACGGGTTCACTGTGGCTCCTGGCGATTATTATGTGAAGTTCAGCAATCTGCCTTCTGGCTATGTGTTCAGTCCATCCACTCCAGGCAGTGCTTCGGACGAAACAGATAGTGACGCGAATCCGAGCAACGGAATCACCGATTGCACCACGCTGAGCGCGGGAGAAAATGACCTCACCTGGGATGCCGGCATTTATAAGCCAACACCGGAATGTGTATCCACCACCTTTAACTTCAGTGGATATAGCTCCGGTTGCGGCAATGCAGGCAATATTCGCAGCTTCACCGTAAATGGTGTGAAGGTGAACGTGAGCGCCTTTAGCCGTACCTCATCTGGAAATTGGTCCAAAGCTTATCTCGGCATCTACAGTGGCGGCCTGGGCGTGACTGACAGTTCGGAAGGGGATGGGAGCAACAATCGCCACACTGTTGATAATCTGGATCGGGATAACTTCATCCTGTTCGAATTCTCCGAACCGGTGGAACTCGACCGCGCTTACCTCGGCTACGTCGTGGGCGATAGCGACCTCTCGATCCGCATTGGGACATTCAACAATCCGCTCGATAACCACATCGTTCTGAATTCGACGACATTTGCTCAATTCGGCTATTCCGAAAATAACGACACAACCAGCAGTTCTCCGCGCTGGGCGGACCTGAATTCTGGCAAAGTGAAGGGCAATGCCATCATCATTGCCGCGTCTCTTACCGATTCATCCCCGGATGACCGTTTCAAAATCGGTGCTCTGAACGTCTGTGCACCGGCCAATAATCCTGCTCCGAGCCCCTGGTGCTCGAAGGACATTGGCTCCTGCAGAAAGACCGGCTGCATCGACTATTACCAGAGCTCCCGCAGTTATTGCGTGAAAGGTTCCGGACGCGACATTTGGGGCACAAGCGATGAATGCCGCTACACCTATCAACCTGCAAATGGAGATTGCACGATTGTTGCGCGCGTCACGTCGTGCGGTTCATCTGATCCGTGGGCCAAGGCAGGTGTGATGATTCGCGAAACCTTGAACGGAAATTCCGAACATGCTTCGGTCTTTGTCACTCCCGGCAATGGTGTTGCGTTCCAATGCCGCAGGGGCACCGGTTACGACTCGACCAACACAAACTGGAGCGGATTGAAAGCACCTTATTGGGTGAAGATTGTCCGCCGCGGGAATGTGTTTACCGGTTATTGCTCAAGCAATGGCTCGACCTGGAATCAGATGGGTTCCACGACTATTTACATGGGATCATCTGTTTACATCGGCCTGGGAGTAACGAGCCATAACGAAGATGCGCTGAACAGCGCCACCTTTGATAATGTTTCGGTTACTCCATAAAAACGAGTAATTGTGGGTTGCAGGCGGCCTTCGTAAGCTGGGGCCG